>DASVBA010000443.1:0-17399 GCA_036376095.1 Chryseolinea sp. | reverse complement strand
ACGCACCGGGACCGATATACGTTACGCAAGGCTCGCCTTTCACTTTGGCCGCCACCGACTCGAGGACCGATTGAACAACCTGGTAGGCTTTCTCATCACCACCCGGCATCATACTCGGGCCTTTGCGCGCACCTTCTTCTCCACCGGAGATGCCCATTCCAAAAAAGTGAAGTTTCCTCCCTTTTAATTCCTCCACCCTCCGGTTCGTGTCTGTGAAATGTGAATTTCCTCCATCAATCAACAAGTCACCTTCGTCGAGCAAAGGCGCAATCTCAGCAATAACCTGGTCGACGATCTTACCGGCAGGAACAAGCATCATGATAGCGCGAGGCTTTTTCAAGC
Source organism: Chryseolinea sp. (assembly GCA_036376095.1). Taxonomy (GTDB): domain Bacteria; phylum Bacteroidota; class Bacteroidia; order Cytophagales; family Cyclobacteriaceae; genus Chryseolinea. The sequence continues at coordinate 17,057 of DASVBA010000443.1, read as the reverse complement.
TTTCTACAAATTCATTTACCGAGTGAAATCCTCCAACATTTCCCTTGCTTGATTCTTTGGTGAGTAAATCTATTTTACTTTGATCTTTATCGTGACCAGCAACTTTATAGCCGTGATCAGCCATGTTTAAGAGTAAATTGCGGCCCATGGTGCCGAGGCCGATCATTCCGAGTACGTAGTCTTTCATCGTTATCCGTTAATCGTTATCCGTTAGTCGTTAATCGTTATCCGCTTGCCCGCCGATGCTGCTTCTGCGTAGGAGGGTTAATCGTCGTGTGTGAGTGGGTGTGGGGGTGTTTACCGCCGAGACGCGGAGACGCAAAGCAGCCGCAGGGAATTGCATTTCTTTGCGATGAAAAGGTCGGTGCGCACGTGCTAAACGCACTCACTCTACTTAACCTACACCCCACCCTTTTCTGCATTCTTGACTTTATTCAGCCTTCGCACATGTCTCTCTCCCCCAATAAATTTTGCTTTCAAAAAATCGATGATCAATTCTTCCGCGAGTTTACTTCCAATGACCCTTCCGCCAAGGCATATTAAATTCATGTCGTCGTCTTCAACACCCTGGTGTGCGGAGAATGCGTCAACGATCAATGCGGCACGAACGCCATGGATCTTATTGGCGGCAATCGAAGCTCCAACGCCACTGCCGCATATTGCGATACCTCGTTCACTTTCACCGGATGCGACCGATCTTGCAAGAGGAATAACAAAGTCTGGAAAATCGTCTGCATCGTCCAACCTATGTGCACCAAAATCCTTCACATCGTACCCCAAGGAAATTAGCCACGCTTTGATGCTCTCCTTGAGGTAAAATCCACCATGGTCCGCTGCGATGCCGATCTTCATTCAGGGTCTTTTTAACAGGTCTGTAATTTAGAGATAACGGATTAATTATTCTTCCAAAGATCTAGTTAATTTGTGTATCATCGTCTCTTATGAAAGCCAAAACCATCGGCATACTTCCTTTAGTACTTTACACGTGTATTATTCTCTCCTGCAAGAAAGAAGACCAATTGTATTCTACATGGTCTGTGTACCGCGGCGATCCGGGCAACGCTGCCTACTCCTCACTGGATCAGATCAATACTAACAATGTTAATCAGCTGGAACTGGCATGGACTTATCACACCGGTGACGCGGACGAAGGTAACCGGTCCACCATTCAATGCAACCCTATAATTGTCAACGGCAGGATGTATGTTACTTCTCCTAAACTGAAACTGATAGCGCTGGACGCGTCAAAAGGAACGGAGATATGGAAGTTTGATCCGTTCGACAGTACCGAGGCGACCGGCGTAAATCGTGGAGTCGCGTATTGGGAAGAAAACAATGACAGAAGAATATACTTTACCGCCGGTCAATATCTCTACGCCATCAATGCTGATGATGGAACGATCATTGCATCTTTCGGCAACAACGGAAAGGTCGACTTGCGTGAAGGGTTAGGTAGAGAGGCTTCGAGGCTTGCCGTATCGGCAACGACACCGGGAGTGATCTACCGTGACATATTAATTCAGGGATCTGCACTTGGTGAAGGGTATGATGCTGCTCCTGGGTTTATAAGGGCATACAACGTAAAGACAGGCCAAATTGTATGGACGTTTCACACAATCCCACAGCCGGGAGAGTTTGGTTATGATACGTGGCCGACAAATGCTTATAAGGAGATCGGTGGAGTCAACAACTGGGCGGGTATGAGCCTCGATGAAAAGCGGGGGATCGTATTTGTTCCAACCGGATCTCCGGCTTTCGATTTTTACGGAGGAAATCGCAAAGGACAAAATCTTTTCGGCAACTGTTTGTTAGCTATCGATGCGGCTACTGGAAAATTAAAATGGCATTACCAGCTTGTGCATCACGACCTTTGGGATTACGACCTGCCCGCACCTCCTAATCTTATCACCATTGATCGTGATGGGAAAAAGGTAGATGCCGTAGCACAAGTAACAAAGATGGGAATGGTATTCGTATTTGACCGCGAAACCGGCGAACCAATATTCCCCATTGAAGAACGTCCGGTACCTACGTCAACGCTTCTGGGAGAAGCAACATGGCCGACACAACCCTTCCCAACAAAGCCACCGCCGTTTGCGAGACATACTTTTTCAGAAAGTGAGATCACTGATATCTCTCCCGAATCCAATGCATTTATCAAAGAGAAGATCAAAGGCGCTACACTCGGCAATATTTATACACCTCCCGGAACAAATGGTGTGGTTCAATTTCCAGGCACACGTGGTGGTGCTGAATGGGGAGGCGCATCATTTGATCCTGAACACGGGATAATGTACGTGAACGCGAACGAAGTTCCTCTGCTCGTCAAAATGAAACTGCTCGATCAAAATGCAGAATCCGCTGAGTTGGCCGCACTTGGTCAACGAATCTATACGCTGAACAATTGCACCATGTGCCACGGTGCGGATAGAGCGGGAACAAATGTTTATCCAACTCTGATCGGCCTCTCAACACGAAGTACGGAAGAGCAGATCGCCACCCTTTTGAAATCCGGCAAAGGACAAATGCCGCCATTTCCAAACCTCTCAAACAAAGAGGTCGATGCACTAGTTGCTTTTCTTTTTGACAAAAAATCAAAAGCGACCGATCCTAATCCGGCTTCGGATTCCGTAAGGGACGCAAATTACCGTTATGTACACGACGGCTGGAACGTACTGTTCGATCAAGCCGGTTATCCGGGAGTAAAACCGCCCTGGGGTACACTCAATGCAATTGATCTTAATAAAGGCGAAATTCTTTGGAAGGTACCGCTCGGTGAATATCCTGAACTGATCGCGAAAGGACTGCCTCCTACCGGAACTCAAAACCTTGGAGGATCTGCAGTGACAGCGGGCGGGCTTGTGTTTATTGGCGCAACAAAAGATGAGAACTTCAGAGCGTTCGATAAAAAAACGGGAAAAATTCTGTGGACCTATAAACTTCCGTTCGGAGGAGTTGCTACACCTAGTATATATGAAATAGCGGGTAAGCAATACATTGTAATCGCCGCCGGAGGTGGAGGTAGAGTTGGTTCCCCCTCCGGCGATGCTTACGTGGCTTTTACATTAAAGAAGTAATGTATCAGCTCTTCTTCTGAAGGATCTGTGCGGCGTGCTCCTTAGTGTCAACCTTGTCAACAATGTCGGTGATGACACCTTTATCATCGATTATAAATGTAGTTCGGGCTGTTCCCATGAATTTTTTTCCATCGCGTTCCTTTTCTACCCAAACGCCGTACTTCTGTGTTATCGACTTATCAGTGTCTGCAATAAGGGTAAAAGGAAGATTATATTTTTCCCTGAACTCACGGTGCGATGCCTCATCGTCCGTGCTTACACCGAGAATTGTATATCCTTCTGCTGCGAGCTTGTCGCTGTTATCGCGAAGGTTACACGCTTGGGCAGTACATCCAGGGGTTTGATCTTTCGGATAGAAATAAAGGACCACCTTCTTCCCTTTGAAATCAGAAAGGCTGATCTTTTTCCCATCCTGGTCTTTACCGGTAAAGTCCGGAGCTTTATCACCGACTTTAAGTGCTAATTGACCGTATACTGTCGTCAGGCCGACTGCGGCAAGGCAACAAAGGATTAAAAGGAGTTTCATATTATTTATTAGTTGGGTTTATAAAAGTGACTTCACGAAATTCGATCTACTGCTATTCGAGTGTGTTTACTAAGTGCGTGCGATTCCGCGCCGAAGATAGATAGCAAGGATCTATTCCGAGAGCGGTGGGCGGTTCTTGGTGTGTGTTGATCCCAGCCTGAAGGCCGGGGTAATTAGGTAATCGTTTATTTTGTTTGATCTTGTGCATTCCTGAAAGTTACACGAAACCAAAATTAACCTTTAAATTTATACACTAACCCTCACAAATTACAGGGGGGCCGCGATTTTGTCCGTCTTATAGGTGACGTGTTTACATGAAAGGACAGCCACATTTTTCAAAGGACAGGGACGCGTTCGGAATTCTTGAATATTAGACCACATACTTCTAAATAGTAACATAACAATCCAGCACCATGAAAGCGAACAGACGCAAATTCATAAAACAATCACTCACGACTGCTGCAGGCCTCGCGGCAACCGCAATACCAGGCCACGGAGAAGCCGGCTACGTACTGTCCAAACGTCCCGTGTACAGCGAAGAACGATCCAAACCGACCTCAAGGCCAGCGGCTTCCATAAAGTTTTCGGTTATCGGCCTAAACCATGGTCATATATACGGGCAAACAGAAGCGGTTATCCGCGGGGGTGGTGAGCTGGTATCATTTTACGCCAAGGAACCTGACCTGGCCGAAGCATTTGCGAAAAGGTATCCGAACGCGAAGCTCGCAAAAAGTGAAAAAGAGATCCTGGAAGATAAGTCCATTCAGTTGGTGGTCAGCGCATCGATACCCATTGATCGCGCGCCATTAGGTATTGAAGTCATGAAGCATGGCAAGGACTATATGGTCGACAAGCCCGGCATCATCACACTGAAACAACTTGAAGAGGTAAGAAAAGTTCAGAAGGAAACGAAAAGGATCTACTCCATCATGTATAGCGAACGCCTTGAGAATAGGGCTACCGTTAAGGCTGGCGAGCTTGTGAAAGAAGGAGCAATCGGAAAAGTTATACAAACTATCGGCCTGGGCCCTCACCGGATGAACATCAAATCACGCCCGGAGTGGTTCTTTAAAAACAATATGTATGGAGGTATTCTCTGTGATATCGGATCGCACCAGTTCGACCAATTCCTGTTTTTTACAGGATCCACGCAGGCCTCTGTAGTATCCTCTCAGGTTGGCAACGTGCATTATCCTCAATATCCGCAATTTGAAGATTTCGGAGATGTAATGTTACGCGGCAACGAAGGGGCTGGATACGTTCGGGTCGATTGGTTCACTCCTGACGGACTTAACACCTGGGGTGATGGCCGTCTTACCATTTTGGGAACTGATGGATTTATGGAGCTTCGGAAGAACTGTGACATCGGAGGACGTGATGGAGGTAATCACCTTTTCCTTGTCAATCAGAAAGAAACAAGGTACATAGACTGCAAGGAAGTACAATTACCATTTGGTGAACAGCTCGTGAGCGACATTGTCAATCGCACTGAAACTGCTATGAGCCAGGCACATTGTTTCCTCGCCACGGAGCTTGCTCTTCAATCGCAGAAGCAAGCGCAGAAGTTGAGTATTAGGAAGTGAGGGAATCGGGGTATAGGGTATAGGTTATAAGGTATAAGGTATAGGGTTGATTTAATGCCTGCCGAAAGGAGTGTTTTTATGCGGATGGCTGTAGGTTCAAGAAAATATTCAATAATCAACAGTCAATAAATCAATATTCAAGGGTTGTTAGGTTTCGATAAATTAGCCAAACTCGGGACCAAGGATAGCAAATTGCTGTTCAGGCTTTCCTGACCATTGGTTGTCGCCGAGAAACATTCTCATAAAAGGGCGCTGTTCGGTGAAACCACTTTGTTCGAGCCATAAAAGCCATGACCTCGAACGATGTGGGGCGTCGATGATCACTGAATTGCCGGCGCAGTTTGCCAACACAGCGGAAACCAGTTCTTTCGCAATGGGTTCTTCGCGCGCTACAACGGGTCCGATATGCGTATGATTGTAACCAAAACGGCCGAAACAATATCCAACGATCTTATGGCCTCTTTCAGCCACAAATGAAAGCCGGGGTGCACCCATGAACATCCATTCGAGTAGGTGATTGCGATTTGCTCCAAATACTTTCTGATCGAATGCAAATATTCCCGGTAGATCTTCTTCATTCATTTGCCTTACCCCCATTGAACTTTCAACCTTTACGGCCACGGTAGGGCATTGCATCCTGCTCAGATAATATTCATCCTCGAAGTCCAATTTGAGATACACTTCCCTTCCGGCAGGCGTCGCATCAAGCTTGACTGTATTTTCATGCTGCAATATCCTCAACGATTCTTTAAGCAGCTTAAGACCGATCCCCTGTTTTCGTTTCGTGGGTTCCACGAGAACCATCCCGATCCAACTGAAATGATCGTCATATCGAACGGTCGTCACGGTACCGACTACGTTGCCCGAATCGTCAATTGCGACCCGGCAGCCACCAGGGCTTAGGGTTAAGAACAGCTCCCAGTCCCTCGCAAGCTGGTTCCAGTTCGCCGAGCGACAAAGAGAAAGTCCCGCTGGAATATCATCACTTCGCATGGTGCGAAAAGTGATCATGCGGTTACCTTCCGACTTGGAAGCATTGAAATAGCTATTGTTCCAATAACAGCCAAAACGATAAGCGCGGCAAACCCGTTCGCGTAACTCCCGCTCTGGTCGCGAAGACGTGCGGCCAGCATAGGCGCAAAGGCCTCTGCTAATCCGTCGACGGTGATCACTAATCCCATAACACGGCCCATCACCTTCACACCGAAAAGTTCGGCCGCCATCAAAGGAATGATCATGTAATCACCGCCAAGTGCCACTCCGAAAATGAAAGCAAAGAGATAAATAACGCCAGGGGTATCTGCAAAATAAAGGAGCGGTATAGCTAGCGCCACAAGAGAATAAATGAGGATCATCACGTATTTTTTCTGCATCCGGTCAGCCAGCCACCCCATCAGCAGGCGACCAATGATACTTGCGCCTAAGACAATCGAAAGGACATTTGCGGCATGCTCTTGCGTATATTTCAAGTCGAGGCTAAAGAACAATTTCAGGTTCTGGCTGGTGCCTGCAACTGCTCCAATAGAGCACATACTTCCGATTGCCAAAAGATAAAAGGGCCAGCTTTTTAATATCGTCGCGAAGGGAATCTTTGGCTCGTCTTTTTTTGCATTTTGTGTACCGCCTTCAGGATTCTCCTTTACAAACCAAGCCATAGGGAACGCAATCGCTATCATGATAAAACCAAGTATCATGAGTGCTTCATGCCACCCGAATTTAAAATTGAGCCATCGCGCAATCTGAGGTACAAGCATGCCTCCAACCCCGATACCCAGGTAAGCAATTCCCATTGCCTTGCCTCTACCCTTGTCGAACCACCGTGAAATAAGTACCTGATTCGGTAAAGGTCCACCGCACATATAGCCAAGTGCGTTAAACATATAGAAGAAATAGAGCTGCCATAAAGAGGTCATCATGCTAAGCCCAATCAACGCTATCCCGCCCATGACTATCCCCGAAAGCATAAGACGTCTTGGCCCGAACTTGTCAATCACCCAACCTGCGAAAAATCCGAAGACGGGGCCTATGATGATCTTTGCAACAAAATTGCCGGATGTGACAGTCTCACGTGTCCAGCCAAATTCCTTTACCCAGAAATCATAGAAGAATGGGAGGCCATAGAACATTATACCTACCAGGGAGAACAGGCTTAGAAAACCTGTAGCAGCGACCTGCAGCTGGCCCTTGCTTAATTTTTCAGATTCCATGTTCTAATTCTACATAACTTCTTCTGCATCAACAACACCGGGTACAAAAATACTCGTGCACTATCGTGTCAGTGATCTCTCGCTTTTATGCGTCCCTCGTAAATAGCTTTTCTATCTGACGAGCATTGACACCCCGTCCGTCTAAAATTTTACCCGCCTGTAAAAGTCCAATTCATTTATGGTGGTTGTCTGTGGCAATGCATAAAAGAATGTTGTCCAATACAGTTATAACCCGTAATTTGGTTCACACCCATTTATAAAGAAAATCATTTATAACCAGAAACAACTCTACTATGGATAATCTGAATATCAATCGCCGGCACTTCATTAAGGGAGCTACGGCGTCACTTGCACTGTCCGCATTGGGTGCCCAGGCCATGGGCATCGTCAATCCTGCCAAGACGTGGCGGGTAGGATTGATCGGCACCGGTTGGTACGGTAAGAGTGATCTGTTCAGGCTCATTCAGGTTGCCTCTGTTGAAGTTGTAGCTCTTTGTGATGTAGATAAGAATATGTTGAACGGAGCAGCTGCATTGGTAAGCCAACGACAGGCTTCTAAAAAAACTCCGAAGCTATATGGCGACTACAGAAAGATGCTTTCTGAAAATCAATTTGACATCGTGTTGATCGGAACACCAGATCACTGGCATGCCTTACAGATGATCGATGCCGTAAAGGCAGGTGCTCATGTTTATGTACAGAAGCCAATTAGTGTTGATGTCATGGAAGGTGAAGCAATGGTCGCTGCTGCACGCAAGTATAAAAAAGTAGTGCAGGTGGGAACCCAGCGCAAGAGTACGCCTCACCTTATCGATGCAAAAAAGAATATCGTTGATGCAGGTCTGCTCGGGAAAATTTCCCACGTAGAAATGTGCTGTTATTTTCCGATGCGAAATAACGGCAATCCGCCGCTGGAGCCTGTGCCAGCATTCCTTGATTATGAGATGTGGACCGGGCCCGCACCGTTACGCCCTTACGACGGACTTCCCCATTTAAGGTGGTGGCGCACTTTTATGGAGTATGGAAATGGCATCATGGGTGATATGTGTGTCCATATGCTCGATACGGTACGGTGGATGCTTAAACTTGGATGGCCAAAGAGCATCGTATCGACTGGCGGCATTTATGTGCAGAAGGAAGGGAAATCAAACATTGCGGATACGCAGTCTGCTATTTTTGAATACCCCGAACTAAACTGCGTGTGGCAGCACCGTTCGTGGGGCACACCTGCCGATGCAGACTATCCATGGTCGTTCATTCTTTACGGCGATAAAGGCACCTTGAAGGGAAGTACGATGCGTTGTGATTTTATTCCTCATGGAGAAGGAGGAACAAAGATCCATAAAGACGTAGTGTATGAAAAAGAAAAATATCCTGAGGACCTGACAGAAGAAAGAATTGAGCTGAATGCAGCACCGGCGACTCGTTTACACATGCTTGACTTTATTGCTGCCATCGAAAACAACGGTCGGCCTGTTGCCGATATTGAAGAAGGACATATTTCCACTGCATGTTGTATCCTGGCAAATATATCCATGAAACTGGGCGGAAGGCCGATGGTCTATGATCCCAAGAAAAGAGAGGTCGTCAATGACAAGGAGGCTACTGCGCTGCTGCAACGGCAATACAGGCAGCCTTGGATCCATCCTCACCCGGATAAGATTTAACATAGGTACTCTTCAAAATTTTCCATCGTCCGAAGGCAGTTCGAAATACAGAGGATAAATCATTCATGCTGAAGAATATCTGGTTTGTTATTTTGTGTCTACTCTGTGCGTTTTGCCTGGATAGCTGTAACTCTTCGTCTACCGTGAGCGAAGAAGGCCCGTCTCCTCCAAAAACCCCGGAGGATGAACTCGCTACCATTGTTGTCGAACCGGGAATGAAGATAGAACTCGTAGCCTCTGAGCCAATGGTGCAGGATCCTGTCGTCATTACGTTTGATGAGGATGGCAGGCTTTGGGTGGTGGAAATGCGCGGCTTCATGCCTGATATTGATGGGAAGGGCGAACGTGAGCGCGTTGGAAGGGTGTCGGTGCTTCAAGACACCAACAACGATGGAATGATGGACTCCTCAATTGTTTACATCGACAGCCTGATCATGCCGCGAGCATTAGCATTGGTTCACGGCGGCGCATTAATCGTAGAAGAGGAAGCGCTCTGGTTAACGCAGGATACAAACCACGATCTCAAGGCTGACACTAAAACATTGATCGATCCTGATTACGCCGGAACAAAAATGCCTGAACACTCTGGCAATGGCCTGTGGCGTGGACTCGATAACTGGTATTACAATGTAAAGTCCAGGTTTCGGTACAAACTAATTGAGGGAAAATGGACACGTGACAGCACAGAATTCAGGGGACAATGGGGACTTAGTCACGACGATGTCGGAAGACTCTATTACAACTACAACTGGTCACAGCTTCATGCCGACCTTGTTCCGCCAAATTATCTTGGAAGAAATAAGAATCATACGCCAACGACCGGTATAGATCACGGGTTGACCATTGACAGGAGAGTCTATCCTATTCGCGCAAACCCAGCCGTCAACCGGGGATACATTCCAGGAACTCTGGACGAGGAAGGGCGATTACTGGAATTCACCGCCGCGTGCTCACCACTATATTATCGTGCCACAACACTTCCAAAGGAGTTTTATGGAAATGTTTTTGTCTGCGAGCCATCGGGCAATCTTATTAAAAGGAACGTAGTTAAAGAAAATGGATTCTTTCTTTCGGCATACGATCCACATCCGGGTAGGGAATTCGTTGCTTCTACCGATGAACGTTTTCGTCCCGTTCATTTAACCTCAGGGCCGGATGGAGGCTTATACGTGGCAGACATGTATCGGGGACTCGTGCAACACGGAGCCTATGTTACACCTTATCTTCGCGAGCAGACGCTGACGCGAAAGCTCGTTCAACCTGTTCATTATGGACGGATCTGGAGAGTGGTTCCGGAGAATTGGAAACCCTCGCCAATTAAGAAATTGTCATCATTGCCTTCCACAGAATTGATAAGCTACCTCTCACATGAAAATGGATGGTATCGTGATATGGCGCAGCGGCTGCTCGTTGAGCGGAACGATCAAAACATAAACGCACAGTTAGCAACTGCTATAAGAAATGGCAACAATACTCTCGGACGTCTGCACTCGTTGTGGACAATGGAGGGATTAAAACTCATCACACCTGAACTCTTAATGCCTCTTTTATCGGATTCCAGCGAGCAGATCCGAATACATGCGCTGCGGCTTCTGGAGCCATTTGCAAAGGAGGATAAAAAAGTGAGGACCGCGTTACAGGGAACGGTCACAGAAAGATGGAAAGATGCTCCACCCGCTGAAATCCTTCAACTTGCGTTAACGGCTGGCATATTGGACAACGAACCCTCTCTTGAACTATTAGCGGGAATTGTTGATCGTTACGATACATCTGCTTTGATACGGGACGCCGTGCTTAGTAGTTTGGAGAATCGGGAATATGTGTTCCTTAAAAAACTAACGGCATCGGCATTAAAAACACAAACTCCGGGAAAGGAGATTTTCCTGGAAATGCTGACGACTTCCATCGTACGAAAGCGAAACCCTACAGAATTATCGTCGCTATTAACGATGCTGGATGTTGACTCCCAGCATTTCGGATGGAAAGAAAAAACCATTCTAACTGCAATTTCGATACAAGGGAACAACCGAAAGTTAAAACCCATTCGTCTGACAAAGGCCCCACAATTACTAACAACATCAAAAAATAATATAGATACCACCCGACTTTACACGCTGAACTCGATGTTCGAATGGCCTGGTCATGTTGTCGATACTGCGAGCCATCCACAACGAAATCGGCTAAGCGAGGCAGCACAACAACAGTTTGCTTTGGGACGACAACATTATCTCACCACCTGTGCAGGCTGTCATGGAACCGATGGTGCCGGAATGAATCGAATGGCTCCGACATTGATTGGATCCGATTGGGTATTGGGCGACGAAAAAAGGTTGGCTTTGATCCTTTTGCACGGAATTGAGGGTCCAATTGAGGTCGCAGGAAAGGTCTACGACGTTCCTGAAATTCTTCCCGTCATGCCCTCACATTCCACCATGGACGATGCAGCAATTACTGCGATTATGACTTATATTCGGAATGAATGGGGAAATAGCGCAAGTGCGGTGGGCCGTAGAACGGTGGGCGGCACCCGGCATACAACGCAAGGTAGAGTGGTGCCATGGACTGCAAAAGAACTGAATGAACATATTGAAAAGGAAACCAGGAAGGAGAACGCTACACAACAATAACAGCCATGAACAACGCAACAGAAGGGCGAAACAATCCGGCATTGAGTAGGATCAACCGCAGGGAATTCATACAACGCTCTTCAGCCCCGATAATAGTGGGGGCGGCAGCATTGGCGTGGCCGATGAGACCCGCTTTGTTAAACACGACGCCTATGGGTATCGTTGTTCACTCATACGCCAGCCGCTGGAACTCAAAGATCGAAAGTAAAAAATATCCCGGTTTCAAGAACGCAATTGAGCTGCTGCAACACAGCCATGGGCTTGGCGCAGGAGGAATTCAAGTGGTGATCCGGGATTGGACGCTTGATTTTGGTAAAAAAGTAAGAGAATCAAGAGAGAAGTTGGGAATGTACCTGGAGGGGTCACTAGGGGCACCAGGCAAACAGGAAGACGTCGCCAAATTTGAACAAGAGGTCATCGCCGCTAAGGAGGCCGGTGCGCAGATCATACGTACTGTATGCACGTCCGGACGCCGCTACGAAGTTTATCGTTCTGCTGGGGATTTCGAAGAAGCGCGTAAGAAAGCATTGGCATCAATTCAGCTGGCAGAACCGATTCTGAAGAAGCACAAAGTAAAACTTGCCGTTGAGAACCATAAAGATTGGCGTGCAAAAGAACTGGTTGAAATTATTAAGCAAGTCGATAGCGAATGGGTGGGTGTCACACTTGACTTTGGCAACAGCATAGCATTGATGGAAGATCCAATGGACGTTATCACAACCCTTGCACCCTATCTGATGACGACCCATGTAAAGGATATGGGCCTTGATGAGTATGAAGATGGAATACTGTTGTCAGAGGTTCCATTAGGAAAAGGGATCCTGGATCTTCCAAAGATCATTTCCATTTGTAATCAGCATAACCCTAAAACGACCTTTAATCTGGAGATGATAACACGCGACCCGTTGCAGGTGCCGTGCCTGAAAGACGACTATTGGACTACCTTCGGAGGCGTTGGAGGAACAGAGCTGGCAAGAACATTGCGCATATCCCGTCAACATAAGTTCAAACCTTCGCTACCAACAGTATCCCAGCTTAGCGGTGAAGAAAAGCTCGCGGTTGAGGAACAAAACATCGTCGAATGTCTCGATTACAGCAAGAAAACCCTAGGATTAAAGTAACAACGATATCTCTATGCGATTAGATCCACTTCCAGGCATCAAACAATTCGACCTCACCGGACGGTCGGCGATTATCACTGGTGGCTCAAAAGGCCTGGGACTGGCAATGGCTGCCGGCCTTGCGTCTGCAGGAGCCAGCGTTATGCTGGTTAACCGAAACGCTTCGGAAGGAGCACAAGCCGCCAATGAACTCAGTTCTACCTACAAGACAAAATCGATCTCGTTCGGAGCTGATATCACCGACAAGGAGCAGACGGAAGCAATGGCCGATCTAGCCATTAAATCATTTGGCAAAATCGATATCCTTATTAACAGCGCCGGAATAAATATTCGTGGTCCCATTGATGAGTTATCACTGAGTGATTTCACGTCGGTGATGGACGTAAATGTAACGGGTACATGGCTCGCCTCCCGCGCAGTAGTCCCTCATATGAAAAAGAACGGAAGCGGTAAGATCATTAACCTGGCGAGTACGTTAGGGTTGGTGGGTTTGTCCAATCGCACTCCCTACGCTTCCAGTAAAGGAGCCGTTGTGCAGATGACACGTGCGCTTGCGCTTGAGCTTGCTCCTTTCAATATCAACGTTAACGCCATATGTCCTGGCCCTTTTCTTACCGATATGAACACATCAATTGCCGATACTGAGGAAGGAAAGAAATTTGTCGTCGGAGCTACTGCACTTGGACGATGGGCGAAACTTCAGGAGATACAGGGCGCGGCGATCTTTCTTGCAAGCGATGCTGCCAGTTATATGGTTGGCTCTATGCTAACGGTTGACGGAGGCTGGACGGCAAAATAGTCATCAACTCAAAATACTTCTCAATATAACTATTGACTATGGAACACCACAATGGTCTGCACCAGACAAAGGTACGATACTGGATGCTCGCGCTGGTATTTATCAACGTGGTGATCAATTACCTCGACCGGACGAACCTGGCGGTCGCAGCTCCTGAACTAAGCAAGGAACTGGAGCTGTCTAACGAACAGCTAGGTTACATCTTTTCCGCCTTTGGATGGTCATATGCCGCTCTTCAGATACCAGGCGGGTTGCTTGCGGACAAATACGGACCTCGTTTCCTCTATGCAGCCTGCCTTATTACATGGTCGTTCTCAACGGTCATGCAGGGTTTTGCCAAAGGTTTTGCGAGTCTTTTCGGGCTTCGTTTTGCCACCGGTGCTTTTGAAGCTCCCTCCTATCCCATCAACAACCGCATCGTAACAAGTTGGTTTCCTAATAATGAAAGAGCTTCAGCCATTGCGTTGTATGTGTCCGGGCAATTTATAGGCCTGGCTTTTTTAACACCGGCACTTGTGGCGATACAGGTTGCAGTGGGATGGCGCGGGTTGTTTGTCGTAACGGGTTTGGTCGGTCTAATATGGGGAATTGTGTGGTACGTTATGTATCGCGATCCCCTACAGCATGCAAAAGTGAATCAAGCAGAGCTGGACCACATCGAACAGGGCGGCGGAATATTTCGCGCGAAGACAGTAACAGCGGAGCCCTCGATCTGGAGATGGGAAAACTTCCGACAGATCTTTTCAAGCCGGACACTTTGGGGGGTTTACATTGCGCAGTTTTGTGTGAACGCCACACTTTGGTTCTTTCTAACGTGGTTTCCCACCTATCTCGTTAAGTTCCGTGGTCTTGATTTTATCAAGTCCGGCTATCTCGCATCAATTCCGTTCCTTGCAGCTTGCGCGGGTTTATTACTTTCCGGATTCGTCTCAGACCGGCTTGTGCAGCGTGGTGTTTCCGTTGGATTAGCGCGAAAAACACCGATCATTATCGGCCTTTTCCTTTCGGTTAGTATTGTCGGAGCAAACTACACCAATGAAACGTCGCTTGTGATTTTCTTTATGTCCCTCGCATTTTTCGGTGCGGGTATGGCATTGATCTCGTGGGTATTTGTATCGATCCTCTCCCCCAAGAAGCTTATTGGTTTAACGGGTGGGGTATTTAACTTCATGGGCAACCTTGCTTCTATCATTGTGCCGATAGTGATAGGATATCTTGCAAAAGAAGGAAACTTCAAACCAGCGTTGGTCTTTATTGGTGCGCTCGGATTTCTTGGGGCGATTTCATATGCGTTTATTGTGGGGGAAATAAAACGGGTTGGAGGGGAGGATTGAATTGAAATGCATTTCCCTTAACGATCGCAAAAGTCAATCCGAAAAGATCGGCTCGATCATCGTTGTTTAGCGAACACTGACTTTTGGTCATTGCGACAGATCTTGGCGCTTTTGCGCGAAATACATTCTTAAGTCATCCCGTGTCTCGCGTTAGGGTTTCAGAAGAAATCGATAAGGCAACGATTCTACCTGCATTTGCAACATCATTCCGGCCCTGCAATTTATAGCCTGCCTCCTTTTCCCGTTCCAAGTGTGTCTTTAAACATCAATCGACACATGAAAAAAATTACAATCATCGCCCCAGACGGATTTCCACTCAGCGCCTTGTTTGGCGAACCCGCAAGAACAGTACAAGGTGTAATCGTGATCAGTGCAGCAACCGGCGTGCGCAAGGAATTCTATCTGAACTTTGCAGGATTCCTCATTGATAACGGCTATTGCGTTTTACTGTATGACTACCGCGGCATCGGCGAGTCGGCAGCAGGCGACATCAAACTCTCTCCAATTTATATGCACGAATGGGGCACGAAGGATATGAACGCGGTGCTTGATTACCTGACCGTTACCTGTGGATTTAAAGATATCATCTGGCTAGGCCACAGCATCGGCGCACAGCTGGTAGGACTACTTGAAAAAAAAGAATTTGTGAGCAAAGTGATATCCATCAACGCGGCCCTTGGTTATTGGGGATATTTCCCATATCCCATGAAATTGGTGGTATGGACCCTTTGGCACATTATTGGTCCAGCGCTTATCAGTATCTATGGATACGGCGTAATGAAAAAGATCGGTTGGGGCGAAAATCTCCCACGTAATGTTATCCTGGAATGGCGATCCTGGTGCATGAGCAAAACCTATTACATGGACTTCCTGAAGCACAACCTGAAAGCCAGTTGTTTTTATAATTTCACCGTTCCGATAACAGCCATTTATATCAGCGACGATTACATCGCCAATGACAAGACCGCTCCGCTTATGAAGCAATTCTTTCCGAATGCTCCCTATAAGCTGATCAAGCTGGATGTGAGCCGTTACACTCCTCACAAGGTCGGTCACACAGGAATATTCCGGAAGCGGTTTGCCCATGCGCTCTGGCCATGGCTGTTACAAACCATTCATGGAGAAAACGTGTCACCACAAGCGTGACAATAAAAACTTCCTTCAAAACCTCACGTATTAAAAATTTTGACCTCCTCTCATGGCAAGACTTTATATCACCCTTTTTTGTTGCCTGTGGATTGAAAGATCAATCGCGCAGATAGAAGTTATCGACAGCCTTATGGATAGACTCCAGATCCATACGCGGGCTGATACAAATCGAGTTAACATTCTTAATGCTTTAAGCGATCAATACCAATGGCTAGACTTTAATAGCTCCTACAAATATGCGGCTGAGGCTCTTATGCTCGCGGAATCGCTTTCGTTCCGGAAAGGCATCGCCACAGCCAATTCACGGCAGGCACAGTCTTTCTGGTCTTTGGGAGACAGTGAACGCGCCATTGAAAAAGCGTTGCATGCCTTGGATATCGCCGAGAAAGATAGGATTAACAATGTCCTTGCAGAGACGTACAGGATCATGGCTATATGCTACCGTGACCAGCAGGACCTTGACAAGGCCGCATATTATGTTCGTCGAGCCGAACAGTTGGCTATTCAGGAAAAAGACTGGGACCTGATGGCTCGGATCTACAACGCCGCCGGGGTGATCGCCTATTCGCGGAATCTAACCGATAGCGCGATGATCTATTACAACAAATCCCTGCAGATAAGCAATGAGCATGACACCAGGCGGTTTCACCTTTCACAGGTGCTATCAAACATGGGTGAAGTCTACCTTGAGGAGAACGTCGATAAAGCACTGGACTATTTTATCAGGGCACTTGCAACTGCCAAGGAAACAAACAACAGGCCTTCAGAAGCTGGCATCATGGGAGATATCGGAAGAGCGTTCATGCAAAAAAAGATGTATGATGATGCCGACCGTTACCTGAACCAGTCGTTGAAAATGTCCCGAGATCTCGGTCTAAAGCGGGTAAGCCGCTACGTATATTATGCCCTGGCCGACCTTAAGCTGAGAGAAGGCAAAACCACGGAAGCATTCGACTATTTGAAAGCA
>DASVBA010000438.1:0-2796 GCA_036376095.1 Chryseolinea sp. | reverse complement strand
GCCACATTCTATCCTGTCAACAACATTGAGGCGTTGAAAGCCAAGCTCCAGCAAACGGAAGCCAAGACGATAATTCATTCGGAGGAAGCATACAATGCGCTCATCAATCTTAAATGGGTATTCTTTGTGTTGCTCGCAATGGTGAGCGTCGAGTGGTTTGCGAGGAAGTATTTTGGAAGCTATTGAAGCCGTTATCCGCTTCGCCCACTGAAGCGTCTCGCGTAGGTGGGTTAGTGTGAGGTGGGTTTGGGTGTGGTTTTACAACCGATCAGATTCTTTCGGATGATTTGGAATCGTTGAAACGCCGACGCCGCCTCGCTTAGCTAGAATCAATAGGCCATGAGTAATGATGATGAATGCCCTTGCTACCCGATTGCGTGCTAAAGTAATAGAGGTGGCGCAAGCGCCTTTCGTATATGGGAATGATTGAACCAACTTTCTGTTTTACCAACACTCTAACGGATGGCACCCTTCTCCTATAGGAGAAGGGCCGGGGATGAGGTGCTACTTCGCATAGCGGTTAAAAAATTCTTCGGTGTCTTTAATGTCCTCCTGACCAAGGATCCAACATGTTTCGGAAAGATCAGAGAAATCCAGGCCACCGGCTGAAACGGCTGCATTGTTGTAACGTCCGTCTTTGCCATTGTATTTGATCCCTAAGTCGACAGCCAGCTGCCATATTTCCTTCAACTTTGGGTTCTTGATCTTATTTTTCCAACTAGTATTGTCCGGGTCGCGGAATCCAGGCGTACCGTTACCAACTACGTTGCCATCAGCGATTTTGTGATAGTCTGTGTTTTGTTTAACGAATTGCAGACTCGCTGGCGCTGTAACTTCTTCATTCCAATCGCTATGCTGGACCACGTGGATGCGTTGCGCAGTTTTCACGTGCGGCAGATCAGCTTGAATACTTTTGACAAGTAGTGCCGAGAAATCAGATTGGCCCGCCTCAGCAATCCAGATATCGCCTCCATTGGCGAGCGTTGATTCTACTATTATTTTCACTTGTTTGATCGCAGACTCTACATTGTTGTGCGCGTCAGTCCAGTTCTTCCCGAACGCGACCTTAAATAAGTCGTTAGGAGGAACATACAATCCTTCCTGAATGCCATAAGTGCCCGCCACAGCATGATACTTTATTTTCGAAAACCTGGGGTCCGATAATAGCGTTACCAGCGCCGCAGCCGAATGAAGGTCATCTACATCTGTTTTGCAATCGAACTGGGCTAGTAATAAGTCTTTATCTACATTGAATCTCCCTGGGTCGGACGACCTCTTATTCTCTTGGATGCTCTTGAACGACAGGGGAATTATCGCAATCAAGAGGAATATGAATGCATTGGTTTTCATGTTGCGTTTTTCATTATATCGACCCAGCTTGTGAACTCTTACAAATTTAAAAAATTGCATTGTTTGTTCTATCAGTTACGCTGTGCCGTCCAATAGCCCGATAGTCTCATAGAAAAAAAGACAACGATAAAAAAGATACGGCCATTCATGATACCTTGAAACTGAGAATTTTCCACCTGCTCGCCCATATCAATGCTGATCATCCTGACTATTGATAAGACTGGATCAGGATTATTATTAGGGACTTCATTCAGATAATTTTGGATGACAGCTAACGAGAATTTTTCCCGATGTTAAGATAGAAATAGTTTGTCTGGCTCACAAGTTGATGCCTTTGATGACATTTCAACAGATCAGAGTCCTGGTAAACCAGTGACACTGATCGGGATCAAAAAAAAGAGACTGCCCCAGGAGACAGTCTCTTCTATGACGAATGTTCTTAAAATCTTAATCTTTCTTTTCTCGAGACGAAGCTTTGGTCTTCTTGACCTTGATCGTCAGCGTATCACCTTTTCCGTCGTATTCCGCCAGAACGGTTCCGCCTTCTTCCACTTCGCCTTTAAGTATTTCCTCAGCGACCGGATCCTCAAGATACTTCTGGATCGCTCTGTTCAACGGCCGGGCACCGAACTGATGATCATAACCTTTCTCTGCAAGGAAATCCTTGGCCTTGTCCGTAAGCTCGACATTATAGCCTAGCTGAATTATTCTATCGAACAGCTTTTTCAGCGTGAGATCGATGATCCTGTGAATGTGCTCGCGCTGCAGCGAATTAAATACAATCAGGTCATCCAGCCTGTTGAGGAACTCGGGACTGAACGCACGCTTCAACGCATTTTGAATGGTTGTTTTCATGTGTTCTTCGTCATTCTCACGTTTTGCAGCAGAAGCGAAGCCGATACCAGAGCCAAAGTCCTTCAGATCCCTGACGCCAATATTGGACGTCATGATAATGATCGTATTCCGGAAATCCACTCGTCTTCCAAGACCGTCGGTGAGTATACCATCGTCGAGAACCTGGAGCAGAATATTGAACACATCCGGGTGAGCTTTTTCAATCTCATCAAGAAGGACAACGGAATATGGTTTGCGTCTTACTTTTTCTGTGAGCTGACCACCTTCTTCGTATCCAACGTACCCCGGAGGCGCACCTACGAGTCTTGATACGGAGAATTTTTCCATGTACTCGCTCATATCGATCCGGATAAGTGCATCATCCTTATCGAAAAGGTAAGTAGCAAGGACTTTTGCCAATTCAGTCTTTCCAACACCCGTAGGTCCAAGGAAGATGAATGAACCAATCGGTTTTTTCGGATCCTTTAAACCGACTCTTGTGCGTTGAATCGCCTTTGTAAGTTTTTTGATCGCTTCTTCCTGGCCGATCACTTTGTTGTTTAGTTCCTCAGCCATATTGAGGAGCTTATTGCTTTCTTTTTGGGCGATGCG
>DASVBA010000436.1:0-7474 GCA_036376095.1 Chryseolinea sp. | reverse complement strand
GATACCGTCGCAGGATGTTTTTCAACGCGCTATGTCTTCGGGGTCGGCGCGCACTGCCGTATGGTCGTCCTATTTGGCGGCACTGTTGTACCTTTCTATTGCGATGCTGCCGTTATTCATAAGCGTCTGCATAAAACATTTGTATCCCCGTGAATTGTTCGGGGATACGCAGCTGGCTCTCCCAAATATGGTGCTGAGACATACCTATCTGCCAATACAGATCTTATTCTTTGGCTCTTTGTTGTCCGCGATCATGAGCACAACCAGTTCTGCAATCCTTGCACCAGCCGCCATCTTTTCAGAGAACCTAGTAAAACCACTATTGGGTCATAAGTTTTCAGACAAACAGTTTCTTGTACTCACGAAAGCCTCAGTTTTATTATTCAGCGCGATCGCCACATTAATGGCCTGTCTGCGTTCAAATATTTATGAATTGGTAAGGGAATCATCCGTGCTGAGCCTGGTTTCCTTATTCGTACCCTTGTGTTTGGGGTTGTATTGGAAGAAGTCGAGTGCCGCAGGAGCCTTCTTGTCAATGGTGTTAGGTATGATTACTTGGATTATCTTTGAGGTTTTTGAAACAGGCTGGCCAGGATTAGTGCCGGCGACGTTGGTCAGTGCGATGGGAATGATAGTAGGTAGTTTAATTTGGCCGAAGGAGGCCTGACGGAATAATGAAAATAGAACTCAAACGATTGAATGACGCATTTCACCTGGAAGCGACGAATGAGCAGGGAAGATCTGTCCACATTGATGCATCTCCGGATATTGGCGGAACGAACCAGGGAATGAGACCAATGCAGATGCTTCTGGCAGCAATGGGAGGTTGTAGCTCGATCGATATTATTAACATCCTTAAAAAGCAAAAGCAGCCACTTCGTGATTTTAAGGTTACCATAACCGGTGAACGCGAAAAAGATGTTATCCCTTCGCTGTTCACAGAAGTTCATGCCCACTTTCAGCTTTATGGAGACCTTGATGCTGAAAAGGTGCAGAAGGCCATCGTGCTGGGTGTGGAGAAGTATTGTTCCGTGGCAAAAACGCTTGAGTATAAGGCAAGGATCACGCATAGTTTTGAGATCATCAAATGAGGCGCTGACAATAAATTTGTAAGAATTTCTTATTAACAATTTTCATGGAAGAGGAAAAAGGTTTTGAAACGAATGCCATCCGGGCGCAGCATGAACGTTCAGCGTTCCGGGAGCATTCTGTTCCGTTGTATATGACGTCTAGTTTTGTTTTTGACGATGCTGAACAAGCCCGTGCGATGTTCGCGGATGAAATAGCAGGAAATATTTATAGCCGGTATTCTAATCCTAACACCGACGAGTTCATTGCAAAGCTTTGTATGCTGGAGGGTACGGAAGATGGGGTAGCAACAGCCTCCGGGATGGCGGCAATGTATAGCAGCATGGCGGCTTTGCTCAAGTCGGGTGACCATATTCTCGCGAGTCGTTCAGTCTTCGGCTCTACTCACCAGATATTGAATACAATTTTCCCGCGTTTTGGAATTACGTATACCTATGCTGATATAACAGCGCCAGAAACCTGGGAAAGCAAGATCCAACCAAATACAAAGTTGATCTTCGTGGAAACTCCTTCCAATCCTGCGCTTGATATTATAGATCTTGACTGGCTAGGTAAGCTTGCGGCAAAACACAATCTGGTTCTTAACGTCGACAATTGTTTTGCAACTCCATATCTGCAGAATCCGGCAAAATGGGGTGCGCATATTGTAACGCATTCAGCCACAAAATTTATTGACGGGCAGGGCCGTGTGATTGCGGGGGCGATCCTGGGCACGAAGGAGTTGATAAAAGAGATCAGATTTTTCACACGGCATACTGGTCCCGCGATGGCGCCATTTAATGCATGGCTGCTTTCAAAGAGCCTTGAAACGCTGGCTATACGCATGGAGCGCCATTGCGAAAATGCTCTTGCGTTAGCAAAGTATCTCGAAAGCAACAGCCAGGTGCTCAAAGTAAAGTATCCCTTTCTTCCTTCGCACCCGCAATATGAGCTGGCTAAACGACAAATGAGGCTTGGCGGAGGACTGGTTACGTTCGAGATCAAAGGAGGCGTTGACCAGGGTAGAAAATTCCTTAATGCGTTAAAGATGATCTCGCACACACCTAACCTGGGGGATACCCGCACTATTGCGATTCATCCGGCTTCAACCACGCATTCAAAGCTGACCGAGCAGGAACGGCTTGATGTTGGGATTACCCCGGGATTGATCAGAATTGCCGTGGGGCTGGAAGACATCAAGGATATTATACGTGATGTTGAGCAAGCGTCAGGAGCAAGTAGTTAGTAGTTAGTATTTAGTAGTTAGTAGTTAGTAGTTGGGGTGTGAGTGTGTGAGTGTGTAAATACCCGCTTACTAATTTTCGAAACTCGTTTTAGAAACTCTAGCTATCCATTAAGGTTCTTTGTGCGTGCTCGCTGGGCGGGCAAAAGCTTATTAACGCCGGGTCGCGACGATCACCGGGTGAAGTGCTAAAATACGTCGTGCTATCGGTGGTTCGCGGAGGCCATGGGACCTGCATTGACTTCTCGTGGCTACACTAGTAGGTTGGCATTGATGGGTCAATCTCCTTTGCCCAGGCAAGGATGCCGCCTTTCAGGTTGTATAGATTTTCAAATCCGTACTTCTTTTCCAGCCACTGCACCATGTTACCGCTGCGGGAACCGCTCCGGCATTGAAGGATAACCTTCTTATTCTTGTCGATCTTATCGATGTTGTCCGGAAGGTCGCCTTGCGGGATCAGCTCCCCGTTAAGATTGCAAAAATCGTATTCGTGGGGTTCTCTGACATCAATGAGCTGGAACTCAGCTCCAGAATCCATTAGTTTTTTAAGTTCCTGAACCGTTACTTCTTTCATCTTACTAATTTTGGTTCAAATATTTCGTTTTCCGTTGACATTTCAAAAATCAGCTCAAATGGGAGCGTTATCCATTTTTGACCAGGGGTAACAATGCTGGCTGAACGCCGTTTGAAATTTCACCTTATCAATTTGAAGCCACACGTTATAAACAACTATTTTAAAGCAATCATTCATAAAAAAGAGAAGTATGGAACGCAAAAATTTTTCTTCGGGAGCAAAATGGGAAGACATTGTGGGTTATTCCCGCGCAGTATTGGTGGGAAACCAGCTGGAGATATCCGGAACGGTCGCTACCGATGCGTCCGGGACCGTTGGGGTGGGGGATTTCTACCTGCAGACAAAGTTCATCCTGCAGAAGATCGAACATGTCCTGCAGCAGGCTGGATTTGAAATGAAACACGTGGTTCGCACCCGAATGTTTGTCACGGATATATCACAGTGGGAGGAGGTAGGCAGAGCCCACGGCGAATTCTTTAAGGATATCAAACCAGCCACATCGATGATACAGATCAGCGCTCTTATCGACCCGGACTACCTGGTTGAGATCGAAGTAACTGCATTGCGGAGCGACAATGACTCAACAATTGACAGGTCGCGCATGCAGATGTGGTCCGTAAAATCATAACTGACATCAAATAAAAAAGGAGGTGATGTGTCCATCAACCTCCTTTTTCTCAATTGATCGAAATCCTATTTAAGAATTGCCTTGATCCTTTCCGACATCGGGTATACGGTAAATTGTTTTTTTATTGTCGAAGTGATTGTGCTACCAGAACTCATTCTGCTTCCAGTCGGAGGTATGGTTATAGGACTTGATGGTGAAGTAAATGCGCCGCCTGTTTTTTGGAACGTCTGAACCACGATAGTAGTATTAACATCGGTCCACTTGTTCTTATTGACTGCAGTGTAAACGCCATCAAAGGACTCTCGTTGTGCTTCTGCTTCAACTGCTCCATTAGCAAATTCGATAAAGGTAGAAGTAAATTCAAGTGGGTCTAGTGTGCCATCATAGTAAACGTAGCTTAATCCGTAGGCAGCAAATGTAACTGCCTTTGGAATGAATAGTACTTCTGGCCCTTCAAAGCTTCCCTGTGCTGCACCACTGAGAACGCCGGTCCATGTTGTCGTGTTATCTCCAACTCTTAAAATGATGTCCATATCGGCTTGGCCGCTGGCGCTTGGTGCAGGCCACTCCAACAGGATGATAAGACCATCTTCCTGCTGAAGAGTGATATTTACTTCGTCGTCACGTGTAAGTTCTATATTCTCGCTGCTGACATCGTCTATGGAGATCTCGATCGTTTCGTCGTCCTCAAACTCGCCATCAGACAACAGATTAAGCTCAATAATGCCAGAAGTCTGTCCTTTCTCGATTTCAACTTCGCCAAAGTCGCTGACTACTTCATAGTCGGGGTCCTGGTTGTTACCGGCCGTGACGTCATCTAAAGCTGTGCCAGACAGGCTGTATTCTACAGTGATGTCTTCTGAAGCAGCTTTGTCCAACACGACCTCTATTTGGAGGTTTTCATCAGATTCTTTTGCCGTAAGCGTGGCTGTTGCAAATGAAAGTTTTGGCTTTGCCGGAGGCTCGTCATCATCACAAGACGTGAACACGAACACAAATGAGCCCAGGGTGAGAGCCGATAAAAAGAGAATACTGTATTTTCTCATGACCGTTTGTTTAAACATTATAAATTTAACTATTTCTGACGACTAGAATATAAGACAAGACAAACATTCGGTGCATGATCTGGCGCCGGATTCGTTCTAAACGTATCAAATTTTCAGCCATTTCTTGTAAGTAAGCGAATTTCCCATTCTGACCATCACCACATATATCCCAGGCCTTAAATTTGAAGTCTCGATGGGTATTTTGATCGATTTTTCCATTTTAAGCGCGGAAACAGGAATGATCGCGCCAGTGCCCAGCGACGAATTCAAACCAATGGAGACCTCGCCCTTGTAATCATTATCGATCACCACATTCAGCGCCGATGTGCCCGGATTCGGCACCAAGGAAATACCAGACGCCGGCGGCACTTCCTCAACGCCAACCACATCACTACGGATGTAGATGGTTGTGTAGGCCGTAGTTGTACACAGGTCAAGTCCGGATCCTTCCGTGATATAGGTCGTTTGTTTCGTTGGATATACTACCAATTGAGGACCTGCAAAGTCGACGATCGACCCATCGTCAGCATTCCACACAAAAATACTCGCGCCCTGACCGTTAAGTCTCACTTCTTCTCCGGGGTAGATCAATGTCTTCGTGGCTGAAACCTGTACCGAAGGTTTTGCGCCGACCATTGGCTCAATGTCCATCGCAATGTTTGCTCCATAGGCGATGGTAAACAGTTGCCATTGACCTGATTCATTCTTAACCCATGATGTTGCCTTGGTCGCTTCACCGTGTGCCGATGACGTTATCGCGATCGAATCGCCTGCATCGAGCCGTGAAGTATCAAGTTCTATTCCCACATGGAATGGTCTGCTAAATACAGGCGTAAGACGATCGAACGTTATGGTAGTGGCCTCGTCGTTGTCGACGTCTTCTTTGATCTGTTTATAAAATACTTCTTTGCGTTCGATAACTGGGTTCGGCCCGCCCTGAGCTCCGCGTGCTGACCAAACTACCACGGATAATTTGGTGTCCTCATTCACCATCTTGAGCTTACCGAAACGGATCTTGACACCGCTGATATAGTTATATCCGCAGCTGTTGTCGAACAACTCGGAAAACCCCTTGCTCTTCGCGCTGTTGTTTCCGGTGAGATAGCCGGTGTACGGTCCAAACTCAGAAAGCTTCAGTACAGATGGCGTGTAGCCGTCCTCAAAGTTGGTTAACTCATTACAGAGTCCTTCTTCAGACACCGTGATATAACCTTCGATGGAGAAGGGGGCAGACGAGCCTAAGGAGTTCTTTGCGATTAGTGTTACCCTGAATGTGCCAGGCGAATTGTAGGTTACTTTTGGATTCCGGTCGTTCGATATGTTGGGATCGCCGCCTTCAAAGTCCCATACCCATTCCGTTGGAAAGTTTGTCGAGAGATCTGTAAATTCGACTACACTTCCTAACAGGACACATTTCTGTTTGTCAGCTGTAAAATTCGCTGTAGGAACATCTGCCACGGGAGGACTACAAAGATTAGCCTGCATCAGGCTCTTTCTCCTGGGACTGGTTTCGAGGGCTGCGAGCATCCTGTTCTTCTGGCCCACGGTAAATATATTCATGCAGGCGTCATTTGAATAATCCATATAGTTCTGGACCATAGCAGGCGTTACGTCATTGCAGCTTAAACTATTCGGGCATCCGGAACTGGCATTACGCTGAGTCGGAGTATCTGCAACGAAGTCATCCCCGCATACGCCATCGCCCCAGATGTGACGCAGTCCAAACCAATGTCCCGTTTCATGCGAGAGCGTTCGTCCTTTGTTATAGGGAGCCTGCATCACCGGAAAATTTCCTTTGTCTGCCGAGCCAAAATTATTATACCGCACAACCACACCGTCCGTCGAGGCGGGACCGTTAGACGGGATCCCTTGCAGACCGGTTTGGTCGGGAAACTGTGCATATCCTAACAAACCTCCTTCACCCGCATTGAATTTGACAGTCCAGATGTTATAGAAGAGGTTTGGATTCCATATCGTGGTCGGTTTAAGCTGATTTTCGATTTGATCACGTGACCAGTCGGCACGATTTCCATTGAACCGGTCGATGCCAGGCTCGGTCATCGTGTTCCCGTTTTCATCCACTGGCGAAAGACAAAACTCTATCTCTACATCGGCGCCTATGGGGCTTGTGTTATAACCCGGTGTTCCCGGCTTGCGGCGAAAGTCTTCGTTCAGTACTTCGATCTGTGCCTGCACCTGTGCCTGGCTAAGGTTCGCGCCTGTTCCCACAGGCTCTCCGTTATGGACGATATGGACGATTATTGGTAGGGTTACAACTCCGGCTTTGGTTCTGGCCGTAGCGCCCCGCAGTCGCATTTCGCGAAGCTTGTTCTGAATTGCCTCTTCGAATTCTTCTGGTGTGCCAAGTTGTGGGTAGCGGATACGGTTAATGCTGTCCTGCTCCATCGTTGCGCAGATCTTCGTGGGACCCTGGAGCGACTGGCCGTTCAACGACAAACTTGCAGCTGTCAGCAAGAGGAAAATACAGCAGCCCAGGAATTTCATACTATCAAATTTACTCTTCATCTATCGCTTCAAAATGGATTCGGTAACTGCCCGTATTGGTTTCGTCAAAGAATATTTCTACCTCCAAGTCGTCATCTTCGGCTTCCCGGACTATAAAAGGGAGGCTGCTATCGCTAAGTATCGGAAGAATCATTGTTAGTGTAGCCGTTGCATTGCTAAACGACCAGGTGTCTGTGGTTATATCGGCTTCGCCGTCAAAGCATTTACGAGATCCGGAAATAGCTTCAAGAGAACGCTCCGGATTCGCATAAAAAATATAACGGTCATCGGTTAGGCAGCTTGGTAAGAATTTGTCAATAACACTGCCATCGAGTGTTTCTTCAATAAGAGTGATCTTCCAGGTCTTATTGTTTTCGCCCGAAAATATTTTACTATACGTATAGGGTGTA
>DASVBA010000427.1:0-21581 GCA_036376095.1 Chryseolinea sp. | reverse complement strand
CCCCGACTGCAAAGGTCTCGTGGAAAAATTTGAAAATGAGTTTGCGAACTACTGTGGTTCTAAATACGCTATCGCCTGTGTGAACGGTTCCGTGTCTCTGCGGCTGGCACTTATCGCTTCTGGTGTAAAACCTGGTGATGAGGTGATCGTTCCACCGTACAGCTTTATCGCTACGGCGTCGGTTGTAATCGAAGCCAACTGCGTTCCGGTTTTTGTGGATATCGATCCGCTCACCTATAATATCGATCCTTCAAAAATCGAAGCGGCAATAACGAAACGCACAAGAGCTATTATCCCAGTTCACTTTGCCGGGCTAGCTTGTGATATGGATCGGATTATGGATATCGCCGCCAGGCACAATCTTTACGTCATTGAAGATGCCGCTCATGCACACGGCGGTGAATACAAAGGAAAGAAGCTCGGTAGCATCGGACATGCGGGGTCGTTCAGCTTTCAATCATCAAAGAATCTGAACTCCGGAGAGGGTGGTCTGGTGGTTACCGATGATGACAAGCTATATCAGATGATGAACTCATTGCGTAATGTCGGCCGCGTAAAAGGCGGACAGTGGTACGAGCATCACTACGCCGGATGCAACTACCGCATCACACAATTTCAGGCTGCGTTACTTTCAAGTCAGCTCAAGCGCCTCGAAGAGCAAACCCGTCTCCGGGACAAGAATGGAAAATACCTTAGTGATCTGTTAAAGTCCATCGATGGTATCACTCTCTTGAGCCGTGGATATGGAGAGACCTTACACACGTATCACATTTTCATTTTTAAGTACGACAAGACTAAGTTCAATGGCTTGTCGAAGAAAGAATTTGCCGAAATGCTGGCAGCTGAGGGGGTTCCATCTTTTATGGGCTATCCAAAGCCACTTTACGAACAGCCGTTGTTCCAGCAAAAGAATTTTATGTGTTATGCCATCCCTGATGATGTAGATTATTCTTCAGTGCATTGTCCGGTTGCGGAAAAAGCCTGTTATGAAGAGGCAGTGTGGATACTACAGCACGCTATGTTGGGAAGCAAGGAAGATATGGATCAGTTTGCTGAGGCAATAAGAAAGATTCAGCGGGCGCAATATCCTTAAATCCCTCCGGGGGCTTAGCTTTTTATTTTATGCACAATCTAGTTGATTGTTGATTGTTGATATATTGATTGTTGAATATTTTGGATCGATGCAGACAGCTTAATTTTTTGCAGGAAAATATATGAGTTGCATTTCATCGGTGGACAAAAAAGAGGCAAATAATCAATAATCAACAATCAATATCTCAATACTCAAGTATTGACTGCACATAACTCTAAGTGCTGATAATCTGCACCAAACTATCAGGCTTATTTTTGACAGGCGCGTTATCTCTTTTCAGAATCGGCGACTCTCTTACGGTAAGAAACAATCACAAATCACAAATCACAAATCAACACTCAAGGATGTACTCTCAAAAAAATCACCGCATCCACCCCCTGAAGGGGGGCAGGGGGTATTACGCCGATTGCTTCGCAACCACGTGCTTCTTCCGGTACTCCATAGGAGTCACTCCCTTAATCTGTTTGAATTGACGGGCAATATTCTTGCTGTCGCTTAATCCAAGGTCGAGCGCAATTTCAAAAATGGTCATGTCGGTCTCAAGAAGTTTTTGAGTGAACTTCTCGATCCTTTGATTGTAAATGTACTCGTACACCGGATAACCCGTCGTGAGCATAAATCGCTTTTCGAGTGATCTCCGCGAAAGAGGGACTTCTCTCAATACCTGGTCTACCTTGAGATTCTTATCGAGGTTGCCATGAATATACTTCAGCGCGTTTACAACGTACTTGTCTTTGCTTGCAAATACATCCGTTGAATGACGTGTCACGACCTGTGTCGGCTTGACGATAACATCGGGTGATGAAAGGACTTTATTCTTTATCATCTTTTCCATCAGCCTCGCAGCCTCATATCCTCCTTTTTCCGTGTCGAGTTCGATACTGGATAACGCAGGGTCGGAAAGGTCACAAATCATTTCATCGTTGTCCACGCCGAGTACGGCGATTTCATCCGGAATGCGGATGCCTGCATGCCTTGCAGCTTCTGTTATGTGGTGACCCTGGTTGTCATCGCAAGTCATAAGAGCGATCGGTTTTGGAAGAGACTTAAGCCACTCGCTGACCGCCGAGGGTTTGTAGTACCACAGATCAGTTGTTGTTGATTCTTTCAATTTATAATTATGGACGCTGTATCCTGCCTCCTGAATTCGTTCTTCAAATCCTTCAGCGCGTTCGCGTGACCATACAATGTTGTTGAAACCATAGAAAGCAAAATTCTTGAATCCCTTTTTCAAAAAGTATTCAGCGGCAAGCTTCCCGGTTTCGTGATAGGCTCCGGTAATGTTAGGAATGTCAGTAAAACGCTCTTTGAAATCCTGGGCAATAACAGGAATTCCAGCGCGTGTGAACTTTTTAACTTCTTCGTCATTGTAAAACTGGCCGATAATACCATCGGCTTCCCATTCTTTTGCCCATCTCAGGATGCCATCGATACCGATAGTCTCACGGTAGTAAGCAGGCATCTTGCAAAACGTCCACGGTCCATGATCTTTTGAGTAACGGGTAATTCCGCGCAGAAGATTCTTGCCGTACTCTTCTGAAAAATCGCTTAATAAAATCAATTTGATCATACGATTATGTTTAAGGTAATGAGTTCTCGATTTTCTTAACGTAGCATGATCGGTCACTTAAGGATATTAAGGGGTTCTCTTTTTTCGGCTGCGTGAAGGAAAAAAGAGGTTTCATTTAAGTTTTTCAATAGATTTTCACTTTCCTGATTTGTAAGACCTTTCAGAGGCTTTCTCACCTTTCCGCAGTCAACTCCAATAAATTTCATGACTTCTTTCCCCGCGGCGATCCCGTTGAATTGAAGAAGGATCTTATAGATCGCATCGGCTTCACCTTGCAGTCGGGTTACCTTCCTCAGGTCACCTTCGTGATATGCTACTAACATTTTATGGTATACATGAGGCATATAGTTATATGTGCTGCCTACATAACGACGATTCCCCGCAGCGTACAGCATCATAAATGTCTCGTCTGTTCCCCAATAGAGTGAGTATTTTTCTTTTGCAAAATGTATGCAGTGTTGGTAGTCGACGATATCCGTAAAGCTGTTTTTTAAACCTGCAAAGTTGGGAATGCGTTTGCTGGCCAGTTCCATAAAGTCGATCAGAGGAAGGTCCACGCCCGTCAGTGATGGAATATTATAATAATAGAAAGGTGTTTGCGCCGCGGCGGCTGCAACATATATGCATTGCTCTACAAGATCTTCAACAGATTGTGGACGGAAGTAAAAAGTTGGAACCATTGCTATCCCATCGACACCTTGGGACTGAGCGTGCTCAGCCATTTGTGCGGTCTCATACAGATTGCAGCTTCCTACATGGGCAAAGATCTTGAAGTCATTGCGTTTAGCACTTGCGCGATGTTCAATCCACGCCTCAACGAGACGCTGCCGTTCAAGAATACTCAAAGACATGCATTCTCCTGTAGTTCCGTTGAGAAAGATGCCGTCGGCGCCAGTTTGGACACAGTGTTGAAATAAGTCTGGTATCCTTTCGTAGTTTATAGATCCATCATCAAACATCGGCGTGAAAACAGCATTCAAAATTTCTACAGGGTACGATTTCATGGGCTATTCAGTTCTTTTTGCGTCTAATTGTCGGGAGCAAATTGCGGATACCTGAACCCTCAATCAATGGAAGCCTTTACTAAAAAGATGTATAAAATTCTGGTGAGTTTGGAACATCGGTTATATATTGCCCTGCTGTTACAGGGGTATTCCAATTAAATCAATGGAATTTTATGCAGGTCCAGGAAAATTCAGGGCACCATCGCTACTGCGTGATTCCGCAAAGTGTTAGAAAGCGCCTGCTGCAACATCCTCTATGCAGTAATCTATTTGTCACGGAGATCGGCTATGAGGACGACACTCATTTTCACCCCTTTACAAAAGGAGAGGCAATAAATCAGTACCTGCTGGTTTATGTTGCGAAAGGCGAGGGATCATATAACGTACTCAAAAAAGAGTATGCTGTTGATGAGAATGATTTTTTCGTTCTGCCCGCGAAATTTGCAGGAACTCTAAAAACGTCCGTTGACAATCCATGGAGTATTTACTGGGCATACTTTTCAGGAAGTCAGGCTCCAAAGGTTGTTCATCATTTGATGGGAAAAGGCTATGCTCCACGAAAAGCAAAACCATTGGTGGGAAGAGTGGCGCAATTCAACGACATTCTTCATCACCTCGAGCTGATGGAAAACATAGAGAACCTGGTGTACGCGAACAGTCGGTTTTATACATTTTTATGTTCATTTCGTCTTATGGTGTTGTCGGCGAGAAAGTACGGAAAAAAAGATGGGGTGATCCAAAGCATGGAATTCATGCGTGAGAATATCAACAATATGATCACGTTAGAGGACTTGGCAGAGGTTGCAGGACTTTCAGTGTCACACTACTGCGCAGTATTCAAGCAGAAAACGATGCAAACGCCAATGCAGCTATACACATCCATGAAGATTCAACGTGCCTGCCAAATATTGCAAAGCCGGAATCAAACGATCAAATCTATCGCATACGCACTCGGTTTCTTCGATCAATATCATTTCTCAAAAGTTTTTAAACAGGTAATGGGTGTTGCGCCCAGGAATTTCAGGAATAAAGGAGCTAAGGGAAACCGAATTGCCGTGGAATAAGCTGAATCATGGGTCCGTCGTGCGTTATTCGTTAATCGTGTGGAGTGGGTGCGAGTGCAGCTTTACCGCAAAGACGCAATGATTTCCGCCAAATACTTTTGCGATTCCTTGCGCCTTAGTGCCTTAGCGGTGAAACACACCCACACTCGCACTTAGTTTTTTGGGCAGTCGCATTTGCCGCATTTTGAGGTATCTTCGCCGCTAAAGGTGAACGGTGATTGGTGGATAAAACTCAATCTTTATATTTCCAAAACTGTCAACCATCACGACCAACTCTCCACACGCACACTCACACCCCACGATTAACGGCTACCCACCTACGCGAGACGCTTCGGTGGGCTAAGCGGATAACTATTAACGGCTATCTAATGAAGCAGAACACTTTCATTGTACTTTTGATATTCCTGATCTTTTCAGTCATTTCTTTCCTTACGAATATCCTCGGTCCCCTGGTACCGGATATTATTGAAAGCTTTGACCTTAGCATTGGACTCGCTGGATTTTTACCGTTCTCCTTTTTTGTGGCCTACGGTGTCATGTCAATTCCATCGGGTATATTGATCGAGAAGTATTCGGAAAAAACGGTGTTGGTCGCGGGATTCGTTCTGGCTACTATCGCCGCCTTGTTGTTTGCGCTGGTTCCGACTTTCCTGGTCGCGTTGATATCGTTGTTCTCGATCGGTATAGGGATGGCCATGCTTCAGGTGGTTATCAATCCTTTGCTTCGTCATACCGGCGGAGAAGCGCATTTTGCATTTAATTCCGTGCTTGCCAATTTTTTCTTCGGAGCCGCTTCGTTCGTAAGCCCCTTGTTGTATAGCGCAATGGTCAGCAACATACATAGCGACAATTCAAGCGCAATTATTTTACTCTTTAATCAACTTGTTTCACCGGAACTCAAATGGGTGTCATTGTATTGGATCTTTGCATTCACATGCCTTCTGATGATTGTAGTGATCGGGCTTATTAAATTTCCCAAGGTTGAATTGAAGGAGGATGAGAAAATGGATGTTGGAAAATCATTCAGAGAATTGCTGAGTAACAAAAACGTGATCCTCTACTTTATTGGCATTCTATGTTATGTTGGAACTGAACAGGGTATTGCAAACTGGATGTCAAAGTTCCTTCAGCTATATCATGGCCTCGATCCGGCAACGGATGGCGCGACAGCTATATCCTATTTTTGGGGCCTGATCACACTTGGATGTTTCCTGGGACTCTTCCTCATGAAATTGTTCGACAGTCGATCTGTGTTGGTGGTCTTCGCTGCCGCTGCGATCATCGCGTTGACCCTGGCGTTATTTGGTAATGTTGCCATTTCGACGATTGCATTTCCCGCTACAGGATTTTTCCTGTCTATCATGTGGTCGGTTGTATTTTCCCTGGGCATGAATTCAGTCCCCCATCACCACGGAACCTTTTCCGGTATACTTTGCACCGGCATAGTGGGAGGTGCGTTGGTTCCACTTATCATCGCGGGCATCGCCGAACTGGTGGGTCTTAAGTACGCCATGATGACTATGTATGTTACCCTGGGTTATATCCTCAGCATTGGATTGTGGGCGCGTCCTCTCATTAATAATGCAACCATCAAAAGCTGGAGTGAACTTTTCAAGTTCAGCACATCAGAATAATTCAAAACATTTAATCAGGATAATAAATGAATTCGTTGCCCCTTATCGACTTAACGATCATTGCGCTTTACCTCCTGGCCATGGTGGGTGTGGGTGTATATTTTTCAAGAAAGAACACTAGCACCGATCAGTTCACGAAGGCATCGGGTCACATCCCCGGGTGGGCCCTGGGAATCAGCTTGTACGCCACGTTCCTCAGCAGCAATACTTTTCTTGGTGTTCCGGGGAAAGCGTTTGGAAGTAACTGGAACTCGTTCGTGTTTAGCCTTTCCATGCCATTCGCCGCATGGATCGCATCAAAGTATTTTGTTCCCTTCTATCGGGCAAGTGGTGAGATCAGTGCATACACACATCTTGAGCATCGATTCGGGCCGTGGGCAAGGACGTACGCGATGGTTTGTTTTGTGCTCACACAACTTGCGCGGATGGGTTCGATCTTTTTTGGTATTGCGCTCACGTTGCAGGCGCTCACGGGAATAGACATGCGTACGATCATGCTGGTAAGCGGTATTTGTATCATCGCTTACACTATGCTCGG
Source organism: Chryseolinea sp. (assembly GCA_036376095.1). Lineage (GTDB taxonomy): Bacteria > Bacteroidota > Bacteroidia > Cytophagales > Cyclobacteriaceae > Chryseolinea. The sequence goes on along the minus strand of DASVBA010000427.1, from coordinate 14,678 downwards.
CGGAATGGAAGCCGTCATTTGGACAGAGGTTGTCCAGGGAATTATTAAAACTGTGGGAGCTTTGGTGGTGCTTGGGATCGTCGTGTTTGAAATGGAGAATGGTCTGGCAGATATAATAACAATTGGTTCAACCGACGACAAATTCAGTCTGGGAAGTTTTAGCATGATGGACTTCACGTCATCTACATTTTGGGTAGTGCTTCTTTACGGTTTTTTTATCAATCTGAATAATTTCGGAATCGATCAGAATTACGTCCAGCGTTATCATACTGCGAAAAATCAAAAAGAGGCATCGCGCAGTATTTGGTTGTGTGTATACTGGTATCTGCCGGTTTCAATGGTGTTCTTTTTTATCGGAACGGCATTGTACGCATATTTCCAGCAGCATCCTGAGTTGATTGAAACAGTGAAGCAACAGGTAGCGCTTGAAAAAGGTGTGTCTGTTTCCGCATTAACTGCTGCCGATTACGGCGATAAAGTGCTTCCTCATTTTATGGTAACAAAAGTTCCTAACGGACTTCTAGGGTTGATCATCGCGGCAATCCTTTCGGCGGCCATGAGCACGATCAGCAGTGGAATGAACAGTAGCGCCACCGTTTTTCTTAAGGATATTTATCAGCGATACATTGACCGCAATATTACACCTCGTAAGGAAATGGTGGTTCTTTACATATCAACAGCAACAATGGGATTGCTGGCCATCGTTACGGGCATCATTATGATTGGTGTCCAAAGTATACTCGACCTCTGGTGGCAACTGGCTGGGATCTTCGCCGGCGGAATGCTCGGCTTGTTTCTGCTGGGCATGATCAGTAAAAGCGCCGGTAATGTTGAAGGCAAGATCGCAACCGCGATAGGAATAGCAGTGATCCTCTGGATGACCTTTTCAACTCTTCTTCCTCAGGAACTTTCCATTCTTCGCAACACGCTCCATTTGAATATGGTGATCGTCGTCGGTACGCTTTCTATATTTTTAAGTGGCGTATTCATTTCAAGATTCAAGGCAATTGGGAAATAGGTATAAGGGTATAGGGTATAGGGTATAAGGTCATAAGGATAAGGATTAGGTACAGAGTTATAGGGCAGGCATCGTGGGGGGCAGTTTGCAGAATGAGTAATGAACAGTGAGCCATACCGTTTTACGCGGAGGTAATTTGTAAGTGCATTTAAAGTCCCTGAAGGGGATTTAGGGGTTTTCGCGTCAACGATCAAAAAAATAAGAGAATATTAATTTATGAGCAGTTTCTTAAGATCAATCCTAATTGGCTCTTCGACGATAGCCGTAATTTTGTGCATGACAACCCTTTCAGGCTGTTCACAAACTCAAAAACATAGCATCCCTGCGTTGGCTAAAGCGGGGGAAGGTGCCTTGATCTCTGCCGAACTTATTTATCCACTTGACGGCAAGCCAACAGTTGAATGTCATGCGTCCACGATTGCAGAAATCGACGGTGGTGGATTGATCGCCGCATGGTTCGGAGGTTCTTATGAAAGACACCAGGATGTCGGCATATGGGTTGCATTCTATAATAAAGGATCCTGGTCGAAACCGGTGGAGGTCGCCAATGGATTTCAACATGATTCACTACGGTATCCCACATGGAACCCGGTGTTGTTCAAGCCTGCCAACGGCCCGCTTATGCTATTCTACAAGGTTGGACCCAGCCCGAGAGAATGGTGGGGGATGTTGACGACCTCTGAAGATAATGGACGATCATGGTCAACCCCTCGCAGGTTAGGAAAGAATAAGGCAATCGGTGATCTGCTGGGTCCGGTAAAAAATAAACCCGTTCAACTTAATGATGGAACGATTCTTTGTCCTTCAAGCATAGAGATCGAACAAGGTGACAAGGATATTTGGAAAGTTCACTTTGAGGCTACACGCGACTTCGGTAAAACATGGGAAGTGATAGGGCCCATAAATGACGGTGTCGCTTTCGCTGCCATTCAACCAAGCATTCTAAAATATAAGGATGGCAGGTTACAGATCTTGTGCCGTACACAGCAAAAGGTTATCGGTCAAAGCTGGTCGTCCGACAACGGAAAGTCCTGGAGTAAGATGAGTGCCACCGATTTGCCAAACCCAAATGCCGGTACTGATGCGGTGACGCTGAAGGATGGACGTCAGTTATTGGTTTATAACCATGCAATAAATGACGGACCTTATCCAAAAGGCAGGGAAATAATTAACGTAGCCATATCTTCGGATGGCACTACTTGGAAGCCGGTTATGACTTTAGATCGCCAACAAGGAGAATTTTCTTACCCCGCTGTTATTCAGACATCCGATGGATTGGTTCATATTACCTACACGTATCAGAGACTTTCAATAAAGCACCTCACGATCGATCCATCGAAGTTGAAATAAAGTTAATGTTTCGTTTCACCCATGGAGCCGTCATTCTGAGCTGTGAGTAGTGATACGTAAATTAAGATTTGAGTCTCCTCAAAGAGTAACCTTATTTTCACTATCGCGAATCTTCAACAATTAGAGTGTACGCTTTTGCACGGTCCGTATGATTTAAGAGGCCCTTCGGAGTAACGTATAATCACTTATTTGTTTTTTTCTTGAAATGTGGTACAGTCGTTGACTTCAAACTCTCCCCGCTGATTTTCGCAGGTTGAAAGGATTTTCGGAGAAGTAACTGCGTGATCATCGTGCATTTCAATCTGCGATTTCTGCGAGAAATGCATTTTTTTTGCTGTGTGTGGAATAAATTGATTTTGAATCACTCTTGATCGTGACCTTCCATTTATTTGATGATGACGAATTGAAAACTTTTTGGCGCCTGTATTGGTTTGAGTGCTAAAGTCTAATTTTAATATTAAGACAAGCTTATGCCAAACGCAATCAAATCCATCAAACCGCTCGGATTTCCCTGGCAGACCCAGGATCCTTTTTTATTCTGTGTTCATCATGAAGATTTTTATCCAAAAGGCAACGATGAGATGGGTCCGTCGGCCTCACTCGCGGGCAGGAACATCGGGAATGATTTTGCTATTAATAAGGAGCGCTGGCGCATGTATCACGGGCAGCGCGTTCCTGGTTTCCCGGCACACCCGCATCGCGGTTTTGAAACAGTGACCATTGTAACAAAAGGGGTAGTCGATCATTCAGATTCATTGGGTGCCGCGGGCCGTTTCGGGTTCGGCGATGTTCAATGGATGACTGCCGGTAAGGGGGTTCAACATTGCGAAATGTTTCCGCTGCTCCATAAAGAAAAGGACAATCCCCTTGAGCTCTTCCAGATATGGCTGAATCTGCCGAAAGCAAAGAAATTTGCAATGCCACATTTTGCAATGTTATGGTCTGATGAGATCCCTTCATTCAAAGCGATGGATAACAACGGAAAGAACACGGAAGTACGCGTGATCGCTGGAAACATCAGCAATGTTTCTGCTCCGGCACCAGCACCCAACTCATGGGCTGCTGATCCCGATCATGAAGTAGCGATCTGGACCATCAAAATGGAAGCGAATGCTGAATGGAAATTACCACTGGCGTCTGCTTCAGTGAACCGGTCTCTTTACTTTTATGAAGGGGAAAATTGCCGAATTGACGATAAGGATTTTTCGACACATCAAGCTGTTGAGTTGCACGCCGACAAAGACGTGGCAATAAAAAATGGAAATTCCCAATCGGCCTTTTTGCTGCTTCAGGGAAAGCCTATCAACGAACCGGTAGTGCAATACGGACCATTCGTTATGAACAGCCAGGCTGAAATACAACAGGCTATGGATGAATACAGAAGAACACAATTTGGAGGATGGCCCTGGCCCACGTACGAACACGTTCATCCGCGGGAGAGAGGCCGCTTTGCAAAATATCCCGATGGTGCAGAAGAGACAAGGTCGTGAGAAAACTGATTGTAGCGACAATAGTATTTCTTTGATAGAAATTCTTTTTAGTGCTATTTTGATGGAGTCAGTTAATACCTTGAATCAGTTGCATTCATTGGTGTATGAATAAAGGATCGGTCCTATGCTCCCGAAAGACGTGCGATGCCTGTTGATCGTTTGTTTACTCTGCCTGCTTAGAATAGAAACGTCTGCGAAATGCGACGACTGGGCGAATCTTCAGATGTTTGAAGACGTGTTTGTTCGGGATGTTCAGCTTGACAGATTTGGAAATCTTTATGCCGTCGGATCGTTTTTTAATCCCGACTTCACAATCGGAAGTATTTCAATTCCCTATCTCGGTGGCCATACGATCTTTGTTCTGAAGTTTGATAAGAATCTCAGTCTTGTATGGGGTAAATCGTTTGGGACAGGAGGCAACTGCGGAGCGACGCAGGTCGAAGTTGACCACGACGATAACATCCTCGTGGCGGGTCATTATTCTGGCGGACCTCTTAATCTTGATTGCATTCAGATCGCAAATTCGGGAGGGTTTGACACGTTTGTTGCAAAACTCTTCCCCGATGGCACGGTTCAATGGGCAACACACTCGACCGGCACAAACGATGAGCAGCCAACCGGCCTCGTTATAACAAAAAGTAATAGTGTGATTGTCGTGGGACATTTCGTTGAGGGCTCTGGTTCTTTCGAGGGAGTGACTGTTCAGTCATTTGGGGGGCTTGATTCATTCATTGTTAAACTCAGCACTACCGGTAAGGTTGAGTGGGCCTCCAGTATAGGTGGATCGGGCGGAAACCTTCCTGATTATATTCTGGATGTGGACATCGATTTAGACGACAATGTGTTGATAACGGGAATGTTTGAATCGGAGAAACTATTTATTGGTCAACAGACAATCGACAGGAAAACAATCTCTGAAAACTACTTTGTGGCAAAGCTCAATAGTCTGGGCCAATCGTTGTGGGCCAAAACTACCGGGCTAAATGTGGACGCGTCAGGCTGGTCTGTAAAAGTAGGAACAGACAACAACATCTATGTGCTCGGAAGGTTTTACGCGGGCACAATTGCCGTCGATGGTTTTTCACTGACAAGTTCCGGAGATGCCGATGCGATGCTGATCAAATACTCTGGCGACGGGCATGTGCTTGCTGCTATCAATTTCGGAGGCGATGAATTCGATAGCGGGGCCACCCTCGATGTCGATCCCTTCGGAAACCTCGTCGCTGTCGGCTATTACTACAGCACTTCATTTCACGTCGGTTCTTTTACTGAAACGAAATTTGACTCGTCAAGCGATGCTTTTGTAATAAGATTCGACACTGATCTCGCTGCGCTATGCTTTTCAAGAATTAGTGGCAGCGGCGAAGCACATGTATGGACCGCAGATATTGATCTCGCCGGCAACATCTGGCTTGTGGTGGATAATGCTCTCGGGGTTGGTGAGTTGTTATTTGATACGCAGTATGCTGTTGGTAGTTTGGTAGACACTATGATTATATCGTTAGGTGACAGAGATGACTTCGACAGTGGATCGCCAACATACGCCTTTGACGTGGAGCTGGGCGATGGTCAAGACCTCTGTTCAGGGGAAGATGTCATTCTGGATGCCGGACAGTGGTGTAATCCATTAATTACCTGGCAGGATGGAAGTCATGACCGCTTTTATCACGTCGTCGATCCAGGTGAGTATTGGGTGGAAGTCACCGTCAATGGATTGACCGGCCGGGATACTGTTACCTTCCTGGCTCCTTTTCCACAAACGATAGACCTCGGTAAAGACACTACACTCTGTGTTGGTCAATCTATTTTGCTCGACGCTGGAGATCATTGCGGCACTACTTACGAATGGCAGAACGGATCTACATCATCGACATTTTCTGTGACACAGCCTGGTACCTATACGGTGATCATAAGCGATGGAACAAAGGTCATCAGCGACGCGGTGAATGTCAGTTATTATCCGTTGCCCGAAGTCAACCTTGGTGTTGACAAGCTCATCTGTGATGGCGACCTCATAGCCTTCAACGTGACACAGTCGCTTCCTAGCAAATATTTATGGAGCGACGGGACTGCCTTTCCAACGTTCACGGTTAGCGAAGAAGGAGTCTTTTGGGTGAAGGTCGAGACAAAATGTCAAATCGAATACGATTCGATCACCCTCAGCAAGCCCGGACCTCTGGTAGTTGACCTCGGTAAGGATCGCACGATATGTGCAGGCAACAATGTTGTTATAGGCAGCGAAGTACCGAACGCCGTATCTTACTTGTGGCAGGATGGAACCGTTGAACCGACGTTGAATGTAACGCGTTCAGGATCTTTTAACGTTGTGATATCAAATGGATGCGACCAGACCACAGATAGCGTACGGGTTACCCTTGTGGACCAAAATAATCTATTGCTTCCCAATGTAATCACGCCAAACGAGGACGACGCCAATGATGTTTTTGTCGTCCCTGAGCTTTTGATTGGTTCACAGCTTCAAATTTACAACCGTTGGGGCGAAGCCATTTTCTACAGCCCCAGCTATCAAAATACCTGGGCCGGCGAAGGCCTTTCCGCCGGCGTGTACTATTATACGCTTCATGGTATATGTCCGGTCCCCATAAAGGCCACTATCCATCTGCTAAAAAATTGAATTTTACATTTTACATTTTACATTTTACATTTTTTATTCCTTCTTCCTTCTTCCTTCTTCCTTCTTCCTTCTCACTTCTCACTTCTCCCTTCCCCCTCATCCCCCATCAATCCCCTCATTCTTCACTCTTTTGTCTCCGTTTTTTGACCACTCGTCTCTTTCAGTACCATTTTACCTGATCAGCAGCGTTACCAATGCATATCATTCCTTATTTGACGATATGTTCACCTTAAAACACTAGCTATGAATTGGTCAAACAAAAAGCAATTTGGGTCATTTATTTGGATGGGGCTGATTTTATTACTTCTTGGAGCTTGCCAATCTGACGATGTAAGTCCATTGACAGCCCAGCAGGATGCAGACATTGCCGCAAGGGAAAATAGCCAGATCGTTGCAGTGACAGAAGAAGTCATGGATATAACAGATCAAATTTTTGTATCGCGAGGTTTTTCCGGAGGACGCACGGCAGACGGAGGACCGGGTCATGACGATGAAGACGACGACAATGATGATCATGGTGATGAGCATAATGATTCGCGCGGATGCAAGCCTTTAATCAGCGGATCATTTCATGTCGATCGCGGTCATCAGGATAGCTTGATTTACACCGGAACCTTCATTGTAGATTATGGTGATGGATCTCATTGCCCGGATTCCGCCAACGTACGGAAGGGTAAAGTGATGGATAGCATAACCTTTATTGTAAGCTTCAGGGATAGCATCACGTTTACATCTACCGAAATAATCACGTTCGAGGGCTTCACGAAAGATTCATCAGCTATTGATGGCAAATTCATTATCAAATCGTCAACGGGAAATCCAACGACTGTTGAAGCTCAGGGTGCAGAGATCACCTATGCTGATGGAACGTCATTCAGTTGGGACGGTACTCTCACATTTGAATATGAGAAGAAAGGAAGCAGGCATTGCAAGGGAAATACAATGAAGATAACCGAAGGGTCTATTGAGGGAATAACGCGCAGCGGCGCAGAGTTTACGGCGACAATTATTGAGGAAGTAGTCTTCAAACGAGGTTGTTATGGCAGGAAATTCTTTGTTCCGGTCAGCGGTACGGTTGACATAACTACCGGTGGCGTTACCTCAACCCTCGACTATGGCGACGGTTCTTGTGACAAGGATTTCACCATCACCACGGCAGGTGAAATAACGGAGCACTCGTTCTCCTAGGTCAGTCGGATAATTTTGGAGGAAAGGGTGGCGTCTGGTAGATGCCACTCTTTTTTATTTCAGCGTTGGTTGTGCGGCCCCAACTAGATCAATACTTTTTTTCTCGCGTGAATGGGCCATTTTGTACTTTTGACCCATCATTCACGCATGAACTTTACACGCATTTCATATTTCACGTCTGTCATCCTTTCCCTGTTTAGCTTGACAACCATCGATGCCCAAACGATAAAGGGTGTCGTTCAGGATGCGGTAACTCATGCACCCCTTCCTTTTGCAAACGTCTTTCTGAATAATACCACCAAGGGCACGGTGACCGATGAAAAGGGGGAGTTCCTGCTGAGAGTGCTGCAAGAGCCAGGCAGCTATGAGCTCGTGGTTTCCTATGTCGGTTATGAATCCTATAAATCAAGGGTTTCATTAGAAGAGAACGAAGTCCTGTCCGCCACGGTCCTTCTGGCCCCGTCAGAGCAAGAACTTAAGGATGTTGAGGTCAAGGCAACACGCGATAAGGCATGGGAAAAACAATTGAAGAAATTTCAGAGGGTTTTTCTTGGTGATGACAAGCTTGCCGATTCGTGTAAAATACTCAACCCATGGGTAATAGATTTTGTCCAGGAGAAGTCCGGAAAGATGCTTGCTTATGCAAGTGAACCGATTGATATCGAAAATAACGGAATGGGGTATAAGCTTCGTTTCCATCTGAAATACTTCTGGACGGACCGGACGGGTTATTTCATTGCCGGCAATGTTCAGTTTGCCGAAAAACCGAGCAGCGACGAGAAGCAAGTGCTTCAATGGCAGATGAACCGGAAGATCTCTTATTTAAGATCACGTCACCATTTGTTCAAGGCGATTGTGGAGCGGCGTATACATGGAGAGGGCTTCCTTTTGTATTCGGAAGGAAATAATGTAAACGCGAATGTGCGTTCGCCCTATTTCAAAGAAGATCTGGGAAAGATCATGTTTCCTTATGATACCAATGACATTGTCAAGCCCGGCAAGGGCAACAATTTTGTGATCACTTTAAAGGGAAGAGTTGAAGTTCACTATCGGAATCAGAAACCTGCAGTGCCTACCTATCGTGATGTTCCCTATGCGGTTAGTTGGCTCCGGCTGAGCAGCAACAGGGTCGTGGTGAAGAAAGATGGGTATGAACTTGTCCCGGCCGATGTAACCGTTTCGGGAGATATGAGCACAGCGCGGGTGTCGCGCATGTTGCCGCTGGATTACAAACCGACGGATGTGATTCCTCTGCGTGACGCCGACAAAGAATTGTTGCAGCCCTTTAAAGAAAGAATATATGTACATACGAATAAACCATACTATCACAGTGGCGAACCTTTGTGGTTTAAGGGTTATATAAAATACACAAATCCTACATGGCGTGATTCGCTTAGCCGCACCGTTTATGTAGAGTTGATCAGCCCGGAACAGAAGATCATTCTTTCCAAAACCCTGGAGGTATTCGAAGGATCTTTTTTTAACGATTTTATTTTACCCGGCTCACTCGAAAAAGGAACATACTACCTGCGGGCTTATACAAACTTCAATCGCAATTTCGGCGACAGCAGTTTGTACGTAAAAGCAATTCCTGTCCTCGGTGACAATGAACAGGCTGCCCCGGTCCCTGACACAGAAATAATGAAGGGTGACAGCTCATTCTTCATCACCGCTGATAAGACCTCTTACAAACCCCGCGAAAAAATTGTGCTTACCCTTAATACTTTTGGTGATGACGGCTTGCCCATAACAGGTAATGCTTCTATCGCGGTAACGGATGACCAGGTTGTTCCGATCTCGTCATCCACCTCCATTGTGAAGGAGCTTCAGAACGATGACCATACAAAGGCTCAGCATCTTGAAATTGGATATCCGGTCGAGTATGGTTTTGGTTTTTCAGGGAGGTTCCTGAATAACAATGGCAAGCCCGAAATGACTCTGTTGAATGGCGTACAGCTGAACAGCGGCAATATCATTTTTTCCCAATCGGACGAGAACGGGCTGTTTACCATCGGTGGCTTGAATCATTATGATACAGCCGTATTTCTTCTTAAGTCAGACAAGGCAGTTGAAAAACCATATGGTAAGGTGGAACTATTGCGTCGTGAACCTGCACCCGTACAACTTGAAGTAAAGCCGGTCGATGTACCGCTGCTTTCGCAGAAGGTGGCCAAGCGCACGGTAACAGAATATGAACTGCCAGTCAATGCGCGTCTGTTAAAGGAAGTCGTTGTCCGGGCAGACGAAATAACGGACAAAGAGAATTATCGTGTCAAGCGTCCGTATGGAAAGCCGGATTATGTTCTTACGGCGAAGGATATCAATGCTTCATACGGTAATTTGTTACAAACGCTTCCAGGCAAGGTGCCCGGCCTTGTTGTCCGATATGTTCACAATGAAGGAGAACTGCCGCGATGGATGGTTTATCTCCAGCGACAAGGTTCGATTCTTTTTCCTTCAGAGGTGCTTGTTACGGTGAACGACGTTGTTATGTCCGGAACGCCGGCACAAATAATCGGCTCGGTCGATCCCTCGACAATAGAGACCATCGAAGTTAAGACTGGGATAAATGTTTTGTATGGATCTTCGGGTGGTAGCGGAGTAGTGGCAATTTATACAAAGAGTAATGTCAACAACGAACAAATAAAACAGGATGCGAAATTTTCGCGGCTGAAAGTTCCGGGATATGCGCGGGCGAGAAGTTTCAGATTTCCCGACTATGGGGATCCAGCCACCGATCGATCGCAGGATGATTTTCGTTCAACCATATACTGGAATCCATCGATCACCACAGATCCGAATACAGGTAAAGCGTCGGTGTCCTTTTATGCGGCCGATCTGGAAGGCACTTACCGTATCATCGCGGAGGGAATATCTCAGGACGGCGAGCCAATGCACTGCGAATATTCCGTGACGGTTAAGAAATAGGTGATCATTCGATTTCTGCAACTTGTTTCTTTGTTGTTGTTGCATTCGTGCCTTCAATAAATGTTTTTCGAACGATATATGCGGTTCTATGATCTCCAGTGTGACTCCATCCCGGCGGCATAACCAGATATAAAAACTTATTCTTTAGTCCTGGCGCTTTCCAGACGTCGTTCCACAATGCACCAATCTCTCCAAAATAGACATCGATGAAATTCTGTGCGTTCATCTTTCGGGTGATCCCATATTCGATCTTGATTTCCTGCTTTTCCATTTGGAAGGTTCCGAACAATCGGTCCCATATATTGAGAAGATTGCAGAAGTTGGTATCCATATACAATGGATTCCTTGCGTGATGAACCCGGTGATGAGAAGGTGTAAGGATTATTTTATTTAAGAATCCAAGCCTTCCATCTTTGATAAGATTTTCTCCGGCGTGAATGAACGCTCCCCAGGTCCCGTCAACGAACATTATGAAAAAGAGCAGGGGAGGATTTACGCCAAGAAGTATGCAAATGGAAGTACGAATAACGTCTGCATAAGGTGCTTCAAGAAAGAAATGAGCAAACGTTACAGATAGGTTCATGTTTTCCGGAGCATGGTGGGTGGAATGGAGGCACCACAACAACCTCACTTTGTGAGCAAGAAAATGATACACGAAGTGAGCCAGTTCCCATACGACGTAACCATAGATCAACCAATACCAGGTGAACGTACTGTTGAAGATGGCATAAGGTGTAAGCAGGCCAATACAAAACGCGACAGCTGCGATCGATATAAAACGGGAAAGGAACCGGTTAAAAATATGTACGAGCAGTGTGATCTTGTAATCAGAAAATTTGAACTTGCTGGTCAGAGAAGCGCGAATGATCTCTATAATGAGCAGCAGAGGAATAAGGGGACCGATAGCTGCAATAATTCCATTGTAGGTAAGCAGCGCTGAATAGTCGCCTGTGCTAAAGAAATTGAGCCAGCCTTTAATTCCGAAGAAACCGATCAGCTCGTCGCCCAGGATTTTGAAAATTTCCATAATGAATTTTTACTAGCGCGTTCGTTGGCGTTAAATGTAGCAAATTGTTTATTAGTCTGCATCCCGGCCAGTGCGAGTAGGAAAGTGTTAGGGTTAGATGACATGGCGTGTCCCGATTTTTTCACCGCAGAGAAACTCAACCTCCGAAGGAGGACAGTTATATTTTTTGTAAAGCGTTAAATGGAAGTCTGTTCTTTGTGTCGGCTCTGTCCCGCCAGGGACAATACAGGTGGCCCACATCGCACCGCAGAACTATCTCCTATCTCCTAACTCCTAACTCCTAACTCCTAACTCCTACCTCCTACCTCCTAACTCGACCATGTCGCCGTAATTTTGTCGATCAATAGAGATTTCTTATAATTGTCTGCCCTCCGTTAACTGAAATCTCCCATGAGAAAGGCAATTATACTGCTTACCATTCTTTGTTACGGCTGCTTGTTCGAAAAGAGAAAGTCCGATAAGAAAGAGGATCCAAAAGGCGAAAAAATTCAGGTGAGCAAATACCCCAATGGGAAGAAGAAGGCCGAAGTGCCGTATAAGGATGGAAAAAGAAATGGCATGTCCAGGACTTATGACAGTAAGGGAAATATCACGCTTGAGCTTCCTTATGTGAACGACAAACGGGAGGGACGCTCAAAAAAGTATTATGAAGGTGGAAAGCAGGCGTTCCAGACCACGGAGTATAAGAACGATAAGATCCACGGAATGCAGGTCAAATATCGACAGAATGGTGCGGTGATGTCGGAAGCAAGATTTGAAAATGGTTTTCCGTGCAATGGATTAAAGCAATACCTGACAGACAACACTCTGAAGCAGAAGTATCCGCAGATTGTCATCCGGCCAATTGACATGATAGAAAGTACGGGCACCTATGTACTGGAAATCTCAATGTCGGAAAAAGTTGGCGAGGTAAGGTATTACACCGGAAAACTCAGTCCGTCAGGATGTCTTACGGATAACCTTTATTTTGTTTTCCTGGATCAGGCTCGTAAGACCGGTATCCTCAAATACGACCTTCAGCCAGGAGGTTTTATTATGGAAGAGCTGAATATAATTGCCGCGGTAGAGACCTTGCAGGGAAACACCTATATCACCCAACGTAAATACAATCTGGCAATTGACAATTAACCTCCGTTAATCATCTGCTTCCGCGTTTTTAACTGGTAATTGTCCGGCACGATCTTAAGTCCCTTATCAAGCAGCTGTTTTGCCTTCTCGCGCTGTCCTTTTTTGAAGTAGTACACACTGGCGGCGGAGTAGGCATTGCCAACGTCATTGGGGCTAAGGATCGTTATGTCCAAAGGGGAATCGTACATACCTTCAAACAAGAGCCTGTACTTTTCACCATCGGTTGCGTTGTTTTTTTGATAACTATTACCGCATTCTATAATATAAGCCAGGGCCATAATAGAATTGAAATTGTTGTTCTGCTCAAGCGATTTGAACTTGCGCTTGTAGAATTCGAGGGAATCCACGATGGCGCTATTGTTTCGCTCGTTCCTGAACGATTGCGTAAGACAGGCAACAAATACGCCGCCCAGGTCAACGTTATTAGGTTGAAGCGAAAGTGCATTCGAAAAAAATGGTTTCGCGCGCGTGTAATTTCCCTGGTTATAAAAAACCCGTCCGCTTTCGTAGTAATAGATATAGCTTATTTCATTGGCGACCTCAGCATCGCTTATATATTTCAACGTCTCTTCGTAACACCTCCGGTACAATTCCTTGTCATTGTCCTTTGACAGTATGTTTTGAGTTATCATATGAAACTCTCCTTTCACCATTTCAGTGGTGATACCCGCCGATTTAAAGCGGGAAATTTGTCCAACCAGTGCTGCCCTTTTTAAGGGTTCCAAATTTGAATTTTCAAGCTGTGCAACGGTGAATACCATCAACAGATATTCCGATCGCGTATTCGGGTAATACAAATAGGCCTTCTTCAATTGGTCATAGGCGCCGGCCAGGTCGTCGTGGTCGCGTTTGAATAACCCGTCGTTCATATAGTGAATACCTACGAGCTGGTTTATTGTGATATTGTCATTTCCGAAATAGTACTTGTTGAAAAGCTCGTCTACTGACCGCAGTGATTCAGTTCCACCGATAACTTTTTGGTTTTTTAAGGTGTTGACATAATTGGCTTTGAACGATGCATCAAAAGCAAGGAGCCCGGAAAAGGGAGTAGTGGTTTCAACCAGAATGTTTTCCGTGTTAGGGTAGGCAACCAGGTATACATGAGTGGGTTCTTCTTTGATCGCATAGGGTATGTTCAGCTCTTCAAAAATGATAGCGTAAAGCGCCGTGGCTGTTACGCAATTGTAGTCACCGGTCTTGATGATTTCATAAAAACGATTTTCGAGCTGGTATTTGATCAGGAATCGATTGTGAACGATGTTGTAGATCTGCTTGATCTTTTTGTCGTTCTTCTTTTTCAGTGCTCCTGAAGATTCAATTTCCCGAATGGTCTCGGTGATTTTTTGTTCAAACAATTTCAATTCGGCCTCGCCGGTAAGGGAGTTGGCCAGGAACAATTTCAGGTAATCCTTTTCATTCTTTTTCAGTGAGGCGGAGACGGTGGACCGTTCAAAAGGTGACGCGAAATGGATTTCATTCCATCTGACAAGCGAATCGGGGGTCGTACACCATCCAGGAAGAGCCACAAAGACGAACAGCAGGACCAACGGGGTGTTATGCAGGTATTTCATAATAACGGCAGTAATACGGCTTAAGATAGTTTGAATCTGGGAAAGTATGAATGTGTAACCCCCTTAGGGCCGGATAATTTAGACCTGGATTCAGGATTAGCTTGCTTTGACTTCAGGATCCCGCATGCAATCGTGACAATCAAGCGAATCGCGGGCCCGTGTGCTTTTTTAGAAATATTTTCCATGTAGTCCCGAAGTTGTATTTATTAGTCAAACCACTTGAATAATTTTACCTTAGCAAGCCTTTCTCTCAGCATTGAAAATGAAAATGAAGCTTCATATCTGTCTCTTGCTTATTTCACTGACTCTTTTGCAATGTAAAAATGCGCCGGAGCCGCTGTTT
>DASVBA010000742.1:0-6394 GCA_036376095.1 Chryseolinea sp. | reverse complement strand
ACGTCGTAATCGTAACCTTTCCCCAGTGCTGCAGGCGTGTGCTTGGGCTTGACAAAATTCGGAGCTTCATCGCCATAGTAGAAAGCAACGTCACCCACGAAGTTTCCCTGCTGCAACAGATAGCTGCAGCGCGCCAGGTATTCATGGAACGCCTGGGACTTTGGCCACCACCCATTTGTTGTGTTGATTAATGTCCCAAAATTATAGATCCAGCCAGGTGACCCGGCTTCATTTGTTGTGTGAGGAAATGTGTGATAAATGAAACGGTTCAGACCTTCACACATCGCGCGGTCCGCCAGCGGTTTCAGCTCGTTGGGACCTTCCTGCCAAAGCCAGACGCTGGTAAATGATTCGGCTTCAACAAATCGCTGATTGTAAATATGTGCCGCGCTTGAGATTCCTTTTACGATCTGCAGCAAGTCCAGTTGAGGATGGCCTCTCCAGAATTCGCCGCGCGGGACTGTGAGCGCTCCAAGGGCTTTGAGGTCTTCGAAGGGAACATTGTGGATTGGCTTTCCGGGACCGCCGGCTTCGGCGTAGAAACCGAGGCCGTCTTTTTCGCACAGCTGGCGTCCTTTCTTGTAGTGATTTTCAATGATCATTTCGGAAAGAACTTTTCTGTAGTCAAAAAGAAAACGGTTTGTTTTATCTCGATTGCCAATCACAAAGCCGTCCAGTGCGGGGAGATATTTTTCAACACCATATCCATTCATCTTCTGGAAGTACTCTGGCAACGTCGGGGTCCAAACCGCCGTATTCACTTCATAGCTGTCTTCATACAGGTATCTTAGCGATAGATTGCTCAGAGAACTGAATCGTGTCTTCAGCCGGGAGATCACGTAGTTCATGTTAGCTTCCTGGGCTTCCGCGCTAAAGTGATCAAGCATTCTGCCATTTGATTTCGGACTTGGGACCATTAACGGTTGCCCTGTTGGCGCGCCGAAGTAGGCAACGATCCTCCATTTTCCGGCAGGTACGCTGATGGTTTTCTGTGCTGGATCTATGGTGACAATTTCCGCAGACTGAAACACAGAATCTTTTCTAACAGGATGCATAAGCATCGCCACTTTCCGATGAGGAACCGGAATACCATTGTCGTCACGCTCCACAAGCATCTGCCGGTTGCCGTATTTAGTTGGTATAGTTGGGAACGGCAGTGCCGCATTGAATGTCATCGGACCTGTTACGATGCTGTCAGTGAGAAACAATCCCATTGCACCGTGCTCCGGCTTTACCCATTCGCCGCCGGCGTTCCAGCTACTGGATGTGATAAGTCCGAGTTCGAGACCAAGACGCCCTGCTTCTCTGATAGCATGCGCAATTCCATCTAGCGATTCGTCGCTGAGGAATGCCGGACCATCGGGTACGATACCACCTGGATTCATCATGGTCCCCACATCCCAGATGTCGAAACCTCCCATACCTTTTGCTTTGGCCTCTTCAAGTTCAGCCGTGATTCTTGGTAAACTGAAATTCCCGTTCACCCATGGCCATAGTGCACGAGGCTTCGCGCGTAGCGGAGGATTTTTGAAATCAATCTGCGATACTCTATCCAGGTTCTGCGCAAAACAAACAGCTCCGACAAAAACCAGAGCAGCAGTGGTCGTGAGGATTTTTTTCATATCAGTCGAGGTAGTAGCAATGTTCCTTTTGGGTGATAGTGATCTGGGATAATAGTCGATGCCAGTGCGATTGAATGTGAGTACAAAGATTATTGCCTTAGTTTGGTCAGACGGAATTGCTGTGTCATAAACCCGTAGTACTCCGCCTTTCGGTTTACATAGTCGCCTGCAAATAGCACGCTCCCGGCAAGACCATCATTCGAAAGCCATGCCGAGGGAATCTGCGGAAGATACGCAGTGTGATCTTTTCCTCCCCATTGCTTTTCATTATGGAAGATTGACCAGGGGCCCCACGGGTTGGGGCCTTCGTAAAGCTGCATCTCTGATTCCCAATTCCATTTTTTGGTTTCTTCTCTCGTTGAATTTTCACGGTGTGGAACCATATCGCTGGAGATACAGAGAATGTAACGGTCCAGCGCTTTGTTGTATGTAATTGTCGGGTGGCCCACGTGACCTGGATCGGAAAAAATAGGAGATGCCTCTTTTTCCTGCCTTGACCAAAGAGGCTGACCAGTTGCATCTTTTGCTTTGAAGAATTCCCAGGCTCCGCGTGAGATAATGCTATCACGATGCACGCGTCCAAGAAATACATTATCCCCCGAGGCCCAATTACCGTCATTCGAAATGGCATACACGTATGGACTTAAGTTAGCGGGTGTTTGTGTATTGCCGGGCCCGAAGGTTAAGAATGCAGGCGCGCCAAACGTTGGGCCGAAAAACTCAGGCGTTTCCTGACCGGGAAGGTTGGTCCATGTCTGCCCGAGGTCGGTGGATTTAATGATACCGGCAACGCCATAGTTTTTTGAGAAGCCGTCGATGAAGCCAACAGGGCCGATTGTCTCTTTGCTCATCTCTCCCCACGGATGAAACTTCTTGAGTAATTTCACCAGCGTATCCCTGCTGACTGGTTGGGAAGGAATATTCCAATCGTAGTCGTAAATAGTTACGTAGAGGTTTGAATCCACTGCAACGGCGCCACACACATATCTCCTCACTAATTTGTCGGGGAGGTTTGCCCTGAAGTCGTAGAATTGGAAGTCGGTCACAGTTTCAACCTTATGATTGGGTGGAACTCCCGTTGACTTCAGCAAATGGGCATACCATCCAGGGCCGCCAAAGTTCGCGCCATCGTCATCTACAACATATACAGCACTATCGATACCCCAGGTCCACCAGTGCATGTCTGTTCCGCTGCCGGGATATCTGGAAGGCTCGCTTTCCCATACAAGCTTGATCAATTTACTTTCTGGATACAGGATTTCACGGTGAAGCTTTAGTGATCCAGTTTCCTTTTGTGAGCATGCTGCGAGAAGAAAAGTCACAAAGGCCAGTGTGCAGGTAAGTTTCATGGTTGGTACAGATTCTCTTTATTCTTGAGTCTATTGAGTTTGTTTTTATTGGCGGGATGGAGCGCTCGATCTTGGTTACTGAATGAATACTCCGGCCAAAGTGAATGGCCAGCAAAAAAAGAATACCCGCCGCATCATTCCACAAAAGTCATTTGCCTATTGCGTTTTTCTATCCTGTGGTATCTGTTACTTAATGTAATGTAACCGTAGCATTTTAGGCAGTCGGCAAGGTATATCATGTGAGCACAGGACATGTTTAGCTTTTCGCGAGGTTACCTTAAAGACGAATTTAGAAGGTACCCTATAGCTCATTTGGTTTACTTTGAGAGAACTGGACACTTTTGTTTACAGCACTCCTTATCACAATTAATTAGAATGTACGCAATGGATTGGTCAGCAAACATCCGCCTACGGAGGTCATTAGTCGTTATTGGATTTAACTTATTTTTTTTCTACGGCACGTTTGCCCAGGAGGCATACCTTCCGACAGTTGAGTCTCTGTCACGCCGTAAACCACCTGAATGGTTTGGCAACGCCAAGCTCGGAATATTCATCCACTGGGGGTTATACTCTGTACCGGCCTGGGCGCGCCCAGATTTTTCTGTTGATCAGGTTAAAGACTGGAAGCTTTTTTACCGAAACAATCCATATGCAGAATGGTACCTGAATTCGTTGCGGATAGCCGGCTCACCAACTGCCGAGTTTCATAAAACGAGATATGGTGCTGATTTCGACTACTACAACTTCAGAGATACATTGGCCGCTAAGACTGAAAACTGGAAAGCTGACGAATGGGCAAAAATTTTTAAACAGACAGGGGCCAGGTACGTAGTGATCACGTCAAAACATAGTGATGGCTTCGTAATGTACCCATCAAATGTGCCACATCCGTTCTTCAATAAACAGGAGATTACAAGTGGGCGTGATTTCATCGGCGAACTGGAAAAAGCAGCGCGCGCGGAGGGTTTGAAGTTTGGCGTTTACTATTCGGGTGGTCTCGATTGGTCGTTCAATCATAGTCCTGTTACAAACCTCTGGCCTGACTTGTTTCAGAACATGCCAACGTCGGTGGCATACACTGCCTATGCAGATTCACATATGCATGAACTCATTCGCAAGTACAAGCCTGATGTGTTGTGGAATGACGTGAACTACCCGAAGAACGGAGATTTTCTCGGTATTTTCTCAGAACTTTTCAACGTCAATCCCGATGCCGTTATTAACGACCGTTGGCAAAAACACGAGGAGTTCTACGACTACACCACGCCGGAGTATGAAGTGCTTGACAGCATTACACAAAAGAAATGGGAAACGTGCAGAGGTATCGGATTCTCCTTCGGATATAACCGGAATGAGACGGATGAGCATCTTCTTTCATCAGATGCTTTGATCGATCTGCTGATTGATATCGTCAGCAAAAACGGAAATCTATTGCTGAACGTCGGACCCAGCGCAGATGGCACAATCCCTGAAAACCAGCTGTTGCGTCTAAAGACACTAGGAGAGTGGATGAAAGTTAATAGTGAGGGCATCTACGGCACCGTTCCATGGACGAAGTCGGGCGAAACGCTAAAGGACGGAACACGTATCCGATACACCAAAGCAGATCGGGCGCTGTACATTTTTTTATTGGACCAGCCTAAAGGAGAAAAGATCTCGATCCCGGAATTGAAATTTCAAAACACTGGCAAAGCAGCACTTCTTGGCAAGGAAGTAAAGTCGCTGCGATTGCGAACAACTGGTACTGGAGTAGAGATAGATATGGGTAAAATACAACACCAATACGCTACGGTCATCAGGTTGGATGCTGCGCGTTAATGTAAAACAGGAGTGTTATTCGCATCGTATTAATTACTTTTTGATTTGCCGCCCTTGCATGGTGGACCTAAAGATAGTTAAGATATACGTTGCTTGTCTAAAGGGCTGGTGTTTCACTTCTGAAACATATTAATCTTTCTGTGACTGCTGACGATCCTATCCCCGCCATGTAGTTGAACGATTACTTCATACGCGCCGGAAATCTTTGGTAATTCGATTTTTACCTGGCGCCGGCTTATCCCGTACGGCGGCACTGAATACGTGTAGCTCGAACGTTGAATCACTGAATCGCCGCGTGTAATCACCACATCAAAAATGCCATTGTATTCTTCACCAGTATCATTGATGACAGCTACTGCAAAGTCGGCCTGGGTTCCCTGCCAGGTATTAATGGGAAAGTCCGTTTGCCAAAGCTCCGCACAAACGCCAAGCGATGCAAAAGCGTCCGGAACATATTTCTTATAGTACTTATCGAATTCCAGTTTGCTGATGTCAATGAAATTGTCATTGGTGGCACCTTCAGTTATAGACGCTGCCAGGCCAAACGGATACAGTACGCCGATGCAGGTTCGATTCGCGCGCCAGTATTCTGTGACAGCTGCGAGATATCGAGCGTATAGCTCTCTGCGTTGGTCAGAGGTAGCATTTTCTCCAAGCACAGCGTCATAAAATGGCTTGGTAAGAATTGTGGCCGTGCCATCACGGTTCAGCCACAGGTATGAATATTCATTTATAATACAGGGCTGATCCCAATGCAAGTCGGGCTGCATTTTATATGCATACTGATAGGGGAGATAAAAAGTAGAGGGGATTTTATCTGCAGTGGCCAGAAACGAGAGATCAAAAGGTTTCTTTGCAATCTCATTTGGTTTTTGCATCTCACTACCCTTCGTGTAAGACTCAAAGTACGGGTGTGCTTCGCGGATGTCACTTCTGCTTTCAGGAGGGGACCACCCGTTATCCCAGACCCGGTTTGATAAATCCAGCTTCCGTACTGCCCGTATTGCTTCACCCGTTTCTTTAGACCAGCTTTCATTCTGGGCATCCCACACAATTACACTCGGGTGATTCCAACGTTCTTGCATCCAGGCGGTGTATTCATTAATTAGCTGTTTAGCTTTCAGATTTTTCGGCCATACCGACCACCTTTTGTACGGATCGGCTAACTCATCTTTTACGTCCCCGACGTCGGGCTGATAAGCGTACCAGACGGCATATTCATCAAAGATCATCATGCCTTCTTCATCTGCTATGTCGTACCACAGCTCGGGAGCGGGGCCGATCACCATGCGTATGGCGTTCATATCCATTTCCCTGAAGGTGCGGAATAACTTTCGAACCCATGCAGTGTCCCACGGGTGACGCTTTGAAAGGCTATCTTCAAAAAAACGATGGATGCTGAAGTTTGTCCCACGAATGAATGACGGTTTTCCATTGAGCAACGCCCGGTTGGTGTACGCGCTGTCCACCTCGAAGCTACGCATGCCAAAGCGTGTCTGATAACTATAGTCGTTGTTTTCGAGCCGCAGCACATACAAGTGTGGTTCCTCCGGCGTCCAGAGTTTGCACTCATCGATCGGCAGGTCGACGTTCAACGTAGTTTCT
>DASVBA010000413.1:0-3530 GCA_036376095.1 Chryseolinea sp. | reverse complement strand
ATCTTTACAACGCATCACACTCCACAGGTACCGGCTGATGTACTCACAGGACTCGGCTATGTGGTGATCGCTATCGATGCGTATTGCTTTGGAGAGCGTAGCGGAAAAGGTCCCGGTGGTCCGCAGGAAACCGGTGGTGGCGAAGAAATGTCAACGTCAAAGTACGAGCTGTGGATGGGAAGATCATTATTTGCAATGATGGTTCGCGATGACCTTATGGCGTTTGAATATCTTTTGTCACGACCGGAAGTGGATGCCTCCCGGGTCGCAGCAACGGGCATCAGCATGGGCGCTACACGAACGTGGTGGCTAATGGCACTCGACGAGCGAATAAAAGCTGGCGTGGCTGTCGGATGTCTTACGCGTTACCAGGAACTGACGGCAGAACAGAAATTGAAAGCACACGGTATTTATTATTTCGTCCCTGGGTTCCTCAAACATTTTGACACCGAAGCGGTGATCAGCCTGATCGCACCCAGGCCGATATTGTTCCTCACGGGAGATGAAGACATTGGATCTCCGGTGAGTGGCATCAAAAAAATTGAAGGCGTCGTTCAGCGCGTGTACAACCTCAATAATGCCAACGACGAATTCCAAAGCATCATTTATCCCAATACTGGTCACGTTTATACCCCAGACATGTGGGACCGCATGACCAAATGGATGGGCCTCAAACTAAAATGAATCATTCCTCCCCTATACCTTATACCCCTATACCTTATACCCTCCTAATATGGTAGTTTGCCTCGGTATACCCCTGGATGAAAACTCTTCGTTTCTGCGTGGAGCGTCAGAGGCGCCACAGCATATACGCGATGCCTATAATTCAGATTCGTCCAACTATTGGACCGAAGACGGAACGAATCTTAAAGACAACAACAATTGGAAAGACATAGGGGATCTGAAGCTGTCTCAGATGCCGGCCGCGTTTTCGGAAATTACGAACGAGGTTGAAAAACAACTGGATCAAGGCAATCGGGTATTAAGTTTTGGCGGAGATCATTCCATTACTTATCCGGTTATAAAAGCTTTTGCTAAAAGATATTCGAACCTGAATATTTTACATATCGATGCACATGGTGACCTGTATGATAATTTCGAAGGAAACAAACTTTCGCATGCCTGCCCGTTTGCAAGGATCATGGAAGAGCGGCTTGCCAAGAGGTTGTTGCAGATCGGAATTCGTACATACAATGCTCATCAGCGCGAGCAGGTAAAACGGTTCAACGTGGAGGCTATTGAAATGAAAGATTGGATAGATGGCGCATCCATTGAATTTAACGGACCTGTTTATATTTCTCTGGATCTTGACGCGCTGGATCCGGCATTTGTTCCGGGTGTATCGCATTATGAACCTGGCGGGTTCTCCACACGACAGTTGTTGTCTGTTGTTCAAAATCTAAAGGCCGAAATTGTCGGCGCCGATATTGTTGAACTGAATCCGTCGCGCGATGTCAATGGCATAACGGCAATGGTGGCTGCGAAACTGTTTAAAGAGATACTGGTAAAAATGTTATAAAAAAAGGGTCATTACGATTGCTCGTATGACCCCTTTATGCGTTCCGACGTTGATTCGCATCCGCGTTTGACCGCCAACAGCTAACCTCCCTCCTTTCAACTTCTTACGCATTCTTCGTACCCCTCTACCTTATGCACGAAGAAAAAATTCCCGTGCATCGTTAGCCTTTAGACCCGTGTATCCGTAGAAAGGTTGGAACAGAACAAAATAATTTCAGCGATGAGCGCACCGGGGCAGAAGGACCTTTTTTCAGCACAGGCAAACGTTTATGCAGCGTTCAGACCTACCTATCCCAAGGAACTGTACTATTTTATCTTTGGCAACTTGAAAACGAAGAATAGAGCGTGGGACTGCGCCACAGGCAACGGTCAGGTGGCAGGATTTCTTGCCAACTACTTCGACCAGGTGTACGCGACTGATATAAGTCAACAGCAACTCAACAATGCCATCAAAAGGGATAATATATTCTATTCGGTAAGCCCCGCTGAAAAAACCGGTTTCGAAGATCAACAGTTCGACCTGATCACCGTAGCGCAAGCGTTGCATTGGTTCGACCGCGAAAAATTTTACAACGAAGCAAAACGGGTAGGCAAAAAAGGTTCGTTGCTGGCTATATGGGGATACGGATTGTTATATATCCAGCCTGATGTTGATGATGTCATTATGCACTTCTACAACGACGTCGTTGGCCCTTACTGGGACGATGCAAGACGTCTTGTAGAAAACGAATACCGTTCCCTTTCATTTCCTTTTAAAGAGATCGAAAGCCCCACATTCGATATTACTTCGACGTGGACATTGAATCATCTCACCGGATACCTTGAAAGCTGGTCAGCCACCCAAAAGTATATTAAACAAACAGGACACAATCCATTGCCCGACGTATTAACACAGCTTGAGAAGGTGTGGAAAAATGGCGACAGCAAACCTGTGCGCTTCCCGATCTTCCTCAAACTATTGAAGATGTAGGCAGATTAAAACGGATTATTGAATCCAGAACCTTACATCTACTTTCATTTGTCGCCAAAGCTGCCTAACATGGCGCCATATTCCCTGCTATGTACTACGGTATCGTTTTCGGCTTTGGCCTTTCCTTGATCATCGCTTGTACTCAACAACCACAACAAGAGTTTGATTATATTCTACGGCACGGAACAATCTATGACGGCACGGGGAAACCCTCATTCATAGGTGATGTCGCGATCCAGGCGGATACAATCGCGGCAATCGGTGATCTTACCAGTGCAAAAGGACGGCAGGAAATTGACGCTACCGGACTGGCTATAGCACCAGGATTCATCAACATGTTAAGCTGGGCCGACAGAAGTCTGTTGCTGGACGGACGGTCCGTCAGTGACATTAAACAGGGTGTAACACTTGAAATTTTTGGTGAGGGTTGGAGTCCGGCCCCTGTCAAGCGAAAAGCCACGACCAAACCAGTTGACAGTCTTTGGACCACACTCGGAGGTTACTTTGACTACCTCTCTAAGAAAGGTACCAGTCCAAATGCCGCCTCTTTCGTCGGTGCAACATCTGTACGTATTCACGAAATGGGATATGAAAAGCGACCACCGAATCCCGACGAATTAAAAAGAATGAAAGACCTGGTGAAGCAGGCGATGGAAGACGGAGCAATGGGATTGGGGTCTTCACTCATATATGCTCCCGCCGATTACGCATCGACGGATGAGCTCATTCAATTGGCGAAGGTAGCTTCAGCTTACGGAGGCATTTACACCACCCATATGAGAAGTGAAGGTGACTTTATCTTCAGCGCACTGAACGAAACGTTCACGATTGCCCGTGAGGCGAACATTCACGCGGAGATTTATCACCTGAAGGTAAACATTGCACGTAACTGGGGTAAGATGGACACGGTCCTGACGAAGATCGACAGCGCGCGAAAAGCGGGACTTAAGATCACTGCAAATAGTTATCCATACGTCGCCAGCGCTACGGGGCTGACTGCGAGATTACCAAACTGGGTACAGGAGGGCGGCGCTGCCGCGAT
>DASVBA010000407.1:0-3420 GCA_036376095.1 Chryseolinea sp. | reverse complement strand
ACTATTTCCTTGGAGGCGCATAAAGACATGCGCCGCAAATCAGGGGAACCCTTTATTTTTCATCCGCTCGCCGTTGCCGAAATATGCGTGGAGGAGATCGGGCTGGGAACTACTTCGATCATCGCGGCCCTCATGCATGATGTCGTTGAAGATACAGACATCGAGTTAGCGGATATCGAAAGAATGTTCGGCAAGAAGATCACGAGGATCATCGATGGCCTTACAAAGATCAGAGGAGTTTTTGAGTACGGTACTTCGCAGCAAGCGGAGAACTTCAGAAAGATGCTCTTCACACTTTCGGAAGATGTGAGAGTTATCTTGATAAAGCTTGCCGACCGACTTCACAACATGCGGACACTGGACAGCATGCCGCGAAACAAACAGTTAAAGGTCGCCAATGAAACAATCTACCTCTACGCTCCTCTCGCGCATCGCCTTGGATTGAATGCAATTAAAACTGAGCTTGAAGACCTTTATCTGCGCTTTACGGACCGTAACGTCTATGATGCTATTGCGCGCGATATCGATGCTACACGGGCCGCCAGAACAAAATTCATCAAGCAATTCATGGTTCCGATCAAGGACGAGTTGGACAAGCTGAAAATTGGTTATGAAATAAAGGGGAGGCCCAAGTCGATCTATTCGATACGTAATAAGATGAAGAAGCAGAACATTCCATTTGACGAAGTGTTCGACCTCTTTGCCATTCGAATTATCCTTGATACTTCAATTGATCACGAAAAGGCGCTTTGCTGGCAGGTGTATTCCATCGTTACCGATTATTACACCCCGAATCCCGATAGGTTGCGGGACTGGATCAGTACGCCGAAATCCAACGGCTACGAATCTCTGCACACCACTGTCATGGCAAAGAACGGGCAATGGGTGGAAGTGCAGATACGGAGCAAGCGAATGGACGAAATAGCGGAAAAAGGATATGCCGCACATTGGAAATATAAAGACAGCAATAGCACTGCAGAATCCAACCTTGAGAAGTGGCTGGCGAGAGTAAGGGATCTGTTGGAACAGAATAATCATTCGGCGCTTGATTTTGTCGACGATTTCAGAGGTAATCTTTTCAGCGAAGAGGTATTCGTTTTTACACCGAAGGGAGAATTGAAGACACTGCCCTATGGTGCAACTGCCCTTGATTTTGCATTTGAGATCCATACTCAGGTTGGCTCGAAGTGTATTGGTGCAAAGGTTAACAATAAGCTGGTTCCCATAAATTATGTGTTAAAGAACGGCGACCAGATAGAAATACTGACCTCGCAAAAGCAGAAGCCGCACGAAGATTGGCTTCGATTTGTCGTAAGCTCAAAAGCAAAGGCCAGGATCAAAGATGAACTGAAGGAAGACAAGCGAAATGCCGCCGAGGAAGGAAAAGAGATCCTGTTGAGGAAGCTTAAGCAGCTAAAGGAGGAGCCAACACATGTGTTGCTGGACCAGATGCGTGACTACTTTAAAGCACCGGCAAATTTTGAGATGTACTACCGGGTTGGACGCGGATTTATTACGGCTGCAGACATCAAAAAGTTCGTTGAAAACAAACCTGCCATTCAGCTAAGACCTCGAACGGTTTTGCCGGATGGGAAAACATTAGAGCAGGAACTCACACACCTAAAGGGGCGTTACAACGACATCCTGCTTATCGGCGAGGATATGGATGTGGTTGATTATAAGTTGGCGAAATGCTGTACACCCATCCCTGGCGACGATGTGTTTGGGTTTGTGACAGTCAATGAAGGCATCAAAATTCATCGAACTAACTGCAAAAATGCTCCAGAACTCCTATCGCATCACGGTAACAGGGTGGTAAAGGCAAAATGGACTTCCCAGCATGAGGTAGCATTTCTTACAGGATTAAAGATCTTCGGTACAGACCGGGTGGGACTGATCAACGATGTCACGAAGATTATTTCGGAGGAACTAAAAGTGAATATGAGTTCAATGTCTATTCACACGGATTCAGGAATTTTCGAAGGTGAGATCATGCTTTATGTGAACGACACGCGACACCTGGAGCAGTTGATTGAAAAGCTGAGAGGCGTCGAAGGCGTGGAAAAGGTCAGTCGTTTTGATTCCAAGGAGTAAGGAGTACGTAAATTCTTTTATCCTGTTATCTTTGCGCGTTAACTGAAATGGTACTCAACGCAAAAATTTACGAAGAAGTAAAGAAGATCTTTACGGCATACCTTGAAAACAAGGAGCTGAGGAAGACACCTGAGCGTTATGCGATCCTGGAGGAAATATATTCGAGGGATGGGCATTTTGACGTTGAGTCACTCTATATCAGCATGAAGAACAAGAATTATAGAGTAAGCCGTGCGACGGTCTACAACACCCTTGATCTTCTTGTGGAATGTGACCTGGTGAGCAAACACCAGTTTGGTAAAAACCTTGCGCAGTACGAAAAATCATACGGATACAAGCAGCACGACCACTTAATTTGCACCGAGTGTCACAAGGTCGTCGAATTTTGCGATCCACGGATACAGAACATACAGAATACGGTCGAGGAGATCTTGCATTTCAATGTTATACATCATTCGTTAATATTGTACGCTTCGTGTACTCGTCCGAATTGCGAAAATAAAAAAGCCTCAAACTAATTTATTGTATGAACTTCAATCATGAAATAAAGAACAATAAGCTCGTGTTAAGACTTGCGGGAGATCTGATAGGTGAAGATAACGGGGCTTCCGTAATAGAAGTAGTCGCCGATGCAATTCAAAAGAAGGCGATGACGTGTATTGTTGATATTTCTGGATTACGGTATATAAACAGTAGCGGGATTGGCGTATTGATAACCATCCTGACGAAGTTTAGAAATAAAGGAGGCGAAGTATACCTGATGAAGCCATCAGAAAGCGTTCAGAAGCTGCTCGTAATCACCAAGCTCAACGCGATTTTTCAAATCGTTCAATCAGAGGAAGAAGTATTAAAGTAATTTACGTTCATGTCTAAGGTAGATGTATTATTGGGTCTTCAATGGGGAGATGAAGGCAAAGGGAAGATTGTTGATGTAATGGCGCCCAAGTACGATGTGGTAGCACGGTTCCAGGGTGGTCCGAATGCGGGTCACACACTTGAGTTTGATGGTATCAAACATGTGCTCCATCAGATCCCTTCAGGAATTTTCAGAGAGAAGACGAAGAACGTCGTCGGCAATGGCGTTGTGCTTGATGCATTTATTTTTAAGAACGAAATAGAGAAACTTCAGAAATACAATCTCAACGTTAGAGCTAATCTTTTTATCTCCAAGAAGGCTACGTTGATCTTGCCGACACACCGTTTGTTGGATCAGGCTTATGAGAAGGCAAAGGGGGAGCACAAAATTGGCTCGACCCTGAAAGGTATCGGGCCAACTTACCAGGACAAGATCGGAAGGCAGGGTTTAAGGGTCGGCGATATTCTGTC
>DASVBA010000404.1:0-2293 GCA_036376095.1 Chryseolinea sp. | reverse complement strand
AACAGACCTACGCGTGATCGCGCGTTCTTCGATCATGAAATACAAGGGCCTGGAAAAAGATATCAGTACAATTGGAGAAGAACTTATGGTTGGAACGGTGCTGGCAGGAACGGTGCGGCAAATGGGAAATAAAGCCAGGATATCCGTTCAGCTTATCGATGTATCCACCCAGGAGCATATTTGGACCATGGAGTATGATCGCAACCTTCAGGATATTTTTGTTATTCAGAGCGAGATCGCACAAAACGTAGCTTCCAAACTGAAGATCATTCTTGCTTCTTCTGAGAAGAAACAGCTGGATAAAAATTACACTGAAAACACTGAGGCTTTTCAGGAATACTTGCTGGGAAAACACTTCCTTAATAACAGGACGCCAACAAGCGTGCAAACCGCAGTAAAGCATCTGGAAAAGTCA
The DNA here is from genome assembly GCA_036376095.1 of Chryseolinea sp. Classification (GTDB taxonomy): domain Bacteria; phylum Bacteroidota; class Bacteroidia; order Cytophagales; family Cyclobacteriaceae; genus Chryseolinea. Next base: position 1,878 of record DASVBA010000404.1, on the reverse strand, counting down.
GTTGCTCTCGATCCCAATTTTGCGCTGGCATACGCCAGTCTTTCTTATTGTTATACCTTGATCGGGGCTGCCGGGTATGGCAGCTCATCGGCCGATCTGGCGACCAAAAAAGCAAAAGACGCCGTCGCAAAAGCACTGGAGCTTGACGAAACCTTGGCGGAAGCTCACGCGGCACTGGCGTATCTGAAATTCAGGATAGATTGGGACTGGGACGGAGCTGACAAAGAGTTCATGCGCGCGATCGAGCTCAAACCTGGTTACGTTGCGGCTCATGAATGGTATGCTTTGTTCCTCGGGATCCACCGGCGGTTTGACGAATCGTTGAAAGAAATTCAGATTGCCCATGAACTGGACCCGTTATCACTAAGCGTAAATACAGGGATGGGAAGGATTTATCACTTTCGAGGCGAGTCAGATAAATCTATTGCGCAATTCAAGAAAACGATCGAAATCGATCCACGATATGCAGAGGCGATTTTTGGATTAGGTATGGCCTATTTCAAAATCAAAGACTATTCGAAGGCCGAAGCGGAGCTATTGAAAGCGATCGAACTCTCAAATCGGCGGCCAGTGATGGTAGGAATGCTCGGTGCAATATATGCAAGGCAGGGCCGTAAAGCGGAGAGTGACAATTTATTATGGGAACTACAAACTCCCCCTTTTACGTACGATAAAAAACATGCCACATGCTCAATTCTCTTCAGCTCCGGACGAATAGACGAAGCGTTAATGATTATTAACCAATTGGTAGAGATCAAGCACGGGGTATTGGTTTATCTCAATGCAGAGCGATCATTCTACGGGGATGTGGCTGAGTCAAAACTAGCCCCTATAAGAAAGCGAATGGGTTTCAAAGACTAAATTCTCACCTTATATTTGCCATCGCTAAGAAAACCAAGTAATAAGAAACCACGAATACGAATGAGAATTTACAAAACGAAGAGTGATATCGTCATCGAATCCGAATCTGAGAAAAAATTTTATGTTTCCCGCCACAACGACTGGGATACATTCATCAACCGGGACAACCTCCATGAGTACATAACATCAGAAATCCAGCATTCAAAACCCGTCACAGAAAAATGGTTTTCAGAACAAACACTTGAAGCTCCGATCGTGAACCAGGAAATTTGGGCTGCAGGAGTTACGTATTTGCGAAGCCGGGACGCACGAATGGAAGAATCCAAAGATGCCGGGGGAGGAACGTTTTATGACAAAGTGTACGCAGCTGACCGGCCTGAACTTTTTTTCAAGGGTTCCCGTCATCGTACTGTAGGTCCGATGGGCATGGTCCGGATCAGAAAAGACTCTGCCTGGAATGTCCCGGAACCGGAACTTACACTTTTCATGTCATCTTCTGGTAAGATTGTTGGCTACACCATAGGCAATGATATGAGTTCGCGTGATATCGAGGGTGAAAACCCGCTTTATCTACCTCAGGCAAAAGTTTACGACGGAAGTGCGGCCCTTGGTCCATGCCTTTATGTACCGGAGACAACCATCAATGAGGATGCCACCATCACCCTGGAGATAAAACGCAACGGTGCAGTGGCTTTTTCGGATTCTATTTCTATCAATAGGATGAAAAGGAAACACAAGGAACTAGCCGGATATCTATTTATGGAATGCAGCTTTCCTCAAGGCGTTTTTATGATGACAGGTACGGGCCTTGTGCCGCCAAACGAATTCAGCGTGACGTCAGGCGACGAAATCATTATTGGCATCGAAGGTATCGGATCGCTTAGAAATTTCGTTCAATAGAAATTACGCAAGTGCTGATTATTCTTTTTTCATCGTAATCAAACTCCAATCTTTTACTATCAATGAAGCTCACAGGAAAACAGATTATTAACGGAACATTCGTAGCGAGTGGAACTG
>DASVBA010000401.1:0-11886 GCA_036376095.1 Chryseolinea sp. | reverse complement strand
GAACGATTCTTCCTTTGTTGTTGCTGCGCGAAGCCTGGCAAAAAGTATGATGAATCACAAAACACAACCCAAGGAACAGATCAGAGCCGGGTATAGAAATATTCTGATCCGTGACATTAGCGATCAGAAGCTTGATGTTCTGGAAGGACTTTATGATGATGCACTAAAAGAATACAGGCAGGATAAAGTGGCGGCGACAAAATTAGCAGCCGAAAGAAATGCCACCCCCGAGCTGGCGGCGATGACCATCGTTGCAAATGCTTTATTGAATCTTGACGAAGTCATAACCAAAGAATAGTTATGTTGAAAGTATATCGTAATTGTCAATCATGTGGTATGCCCCTCAATAGGGATCCGAAAGGAGGCGGAACAAACGCCGACGGCACGAAGAATGCAATGTACTGTTCAAACTGTTATGAGGGCGGGAACTTTACGTTACCAGACATAACAGTAGATGAAATGAAGGCGCGGGTGAAGAGCAAGTTAAAGGAATTCGGATTTCCCGGTTTCCTCGGCGGAGTATTTACCCGACATATCCCCAAACTGGAACGATGGAAGAATCATGCAAGATAAGTTTTTCGATATAGAGCATTTAAAACGAGTTTCACGCCGGCATTTCCTGATGGAGAGCGCGGCGGGAATTGGCGCAGCAGCCTTAGGGACATTTTTAGGAAGTTGTCAGCCGAATAATTCTGCGTCCACGTCAGGGCTATCCGCCGTAGTCGACCCGATGATGCCGAAACCACCGCATTTTCCGGGGAAAGCCAAAAGAGTGATCTATTTGCATATGGCGGGAGCGCCGTCGCAGCTGGAAATGTTTGATTTCAAACCGGAACTGAAAAAACTTCATAACCAACCATGCCCGCAGTCACTGCTTGAAGGAAAGCGATTCGCTTTTATTCGCGGTGTTCCTAAAATGCTTGGACCACAGGCGGTGTTTGAACAACGGGGGCAGTCGGGCGCGTATATATCGGAAAACCTGCCGCACTTTGCCCAGTTGGCTGATGAAGTCTCATTTCTGAAAGGCGTTTATACCGATCAATTCAACCACGCACCTGCGCAGCTCTTCGTGCATTCCGGTTCTCCGCGCCTTGGCCGGCCGAGTATAGGATCGTGGGTGACCTATGGTCTTGGAACTGAGAACAGCAACTTGCCGGGCTTTGTGGTTTTAACATCCGGAGGAAAAACACCAGACGCGGGAAAAAGTGTTTGGGGTAGTGGATTCCTTCCGTCGGTGTATCAAGGCGTTCAATGTCGTTCGGAGGGAGACCCGGTTTTGTTCCTCAGCGATCCCGAAGGTGTTGACCGCGGTCTAAAAGGAAAAACAATTGATGCGATCAATAAAATAAATCAACAGCACTTCGACGAATTTAAAGATCCGGAAACGCTTACCCGGATTGCGCAATATGAAATGGCTTTTCGAATGCAGGTGTCTGTCCCGGAAGTGATGAACATCAACAATGAACCGGAATACATTCATCAACTGTATGGAACGACGCCAGGCAAGGCATCCTTCGCCAATAATTGTCTGCTAGCCAGGAAGCTCGTGGAACAGGGTGTGCGTTTTGTCCAACTTTTTGACTGGGGTTGGGATATGCACGGCACATCCGCTAACGAATCAGTAGACATAGGGTTGCGGAACAAGTGCCGATTGATAGATCGTCCCATGTCTGCGTTGTTGTTAGACCTCAAACAACGTGGTTTGTTGGATGAAACCCTTGTCGTGTGGGGTGGCGAGTTTGGAAGAACGCCGATGCAGGAAAACCGCGAGGGCAAGGAAATGGCATTCCACGGGAGAGATCATCACGTTGAGGCGTTTACCATGTGGATGGCCGGAGGGGGAATAAAAAAGGGAATGACCTGGGGCGAGACCGATGAGATCGGTTATTATCCTATTCATGGTAAAGTATCATTGCATGATGTTCAGGCCACGATATTGAACCAGCTTGGATTCGATCACGAAAAGCTTACTTATCATTTTCAAGGCAGACCTTTCAGGCTTACCGATGTTTCAGGCAAAGTAATTAGTGAAATTGTGGCTTGATGAATAATTTCGAAAATACTCTTGTTAAAACTGCCTGGTCAATTCAATTTAATCCTTCCTTTAAATAATGGATATTAATCGTAGGGAGTTTTTGTCGTATAGCGCCGTATCAGGAACAGCAATACTTTTTAATGAGATTGCTGCATATTCCAAACCTTTGAAATCATTAATGATCGCGCCAGGATTTGAACTTATAGTGCTGGCTACGAATTGGGGATTTGAGGGAAGCTGGGATCAGTTTGCCTCAAAGATCAAAAGCCTGGGCTATGATGGTGCCGAAGTATGGTATCCCGGCGAAGAAAAATCCCGTAAGGAATTCCTTTCTGCCTTCGAATCTCACAAGTTGAAGTATGGATTCCTCGTTGGCGGATCTGAAAGGGATCCGGCAAAACACCTACAACAATTCAAATCATCCCTTGAAGCCGCGGCAGCCCTTAATCCCCTCTACATCAATTGTCACTCAGGAAGAGATCACTTTACATTTGATCAGAATAAAGCTTTCATAGATCTCACGACAGATGTTAACAGCCGGACGAGAGTACTTGTCTACCATGAAACACATCGCTCACGTATTCTCTATTCCGCGCCGGTGTCAAGGGAATATCTAGAGAAGCTGCCATCGTTGAGGCTGACATTGGATATCTCTCATTGGTGTAATGTGCATGAATCCTTATTGGAGGACCAGCAGGATACTGTAGCCCTTGCGTTGAGCCGGACCGGACATATTCATGCACGCGTCGGACATCCTGAAGGCCCGCAGGTCAGTGACCCTCGCGCACCGGAATGGCAAAAGGCAGTACAGGCGCATTTCGTTTGGTGGGATAAAGTAGTGGAGAACAAACGAAGGGACGGTAGCAGACTAACTATGCTTACAGAATTTGGTCCGATCGATTATATGCCTTCGTTGCCTTATACCAGGCAACCAGTAGCCAACCAGTGGGAGATAAACAAGTATATGCTGGATACCCTGCGAGCTAGATACGCCTGACGAATGCAAACACTGATTCAGCTCTTCGGAAGGTTTCATCCCCTGTTGGTACATTTGCCAATAGGCATTCTTTTCCTTGCTTTTGTCTTTGAGTTTGCATCCTACTTTTCAAAATTTAAGAAGCTGCGGCAGGCTATTCAACCAGCGTTGTTTGTGGGCGCGTTATTCTCAATTGCCGCGGTGGTAAGTGGTTTGATCCTTTCAAGAGAGGGCGGATATGACGATCGTCTTCTCGTGCTTCATAGAAACACTGGCATTGCCACGGCAATATTTACTACCCTTCTTTATTTTCTGCGAAAAAGCGCAGTTACATTTTTCCAGGATAGGGGTAAAAGAAAACTTGTGAGGATATTTCTATTCATCCCTCTGGTCGCACTTCTTTCCCTCACTGGACATCTCGGGGGCTCTATCACTCACGGCGAAGGATATTTGTTCAGCTTTGATCCGGAGACTGGTCAAGACTCTCCTCCGAAATTTAAGTTCTTGTCAGCCAGTGAAGCTGACAGCGCAATTTATTACACCGATGTTATTGAGCCGATATTAAGGTCACGTTGTTATTCTTGTCACAGTTCATCGAAGCAGAAAGGACAGCTTAGACTTGATCGACCTGAGTTTATAAGCAAAGGAGGAAAGCACGGCGTGATCATAAATACCCTTATGGCCGACTCCAGTGAATTGCTCAAACGGCTCATGCTTCCCTTAGAAGACGAGCATCATATGCCGCCAAATGAAAAACCTCAACTTTCTTCCGTCGAAATAGCTTTGATCCAGGCATGGCTGGAGGAGGGAGCCGGCTTTGATAGTCGACTTGGTGCCTTTAAGCAGGTTTCCAAAGTAAAGGGTTACCTGAGCTCCGTTCTATCACAATCCATTCGGAAGCCGTTGATACCGGATGAAGCTGTCCCTGAAGCTGACCCAAAAGCCCTTTCAGCGCTTCGTGCTTTGGGTGTGCTGGTAATTACGGTCGGGGCTGAAACAAATTACCTTTCAGTAAATTTTGTCAACGCCCGATCAGCTTCGGATAAAGAAATTGCCATGTTGCTGCCATTGAAGAATCAGTTGCTATGGCTGAACCTCGGACGGACGAATATTACTGATGAAGCACTAAAAACGATTGGACAGCTTTCTAACCTGACCCTGCTTAATCTGGAGCACACGAAGGTCGGAGACTCGGGCATTGAACAACTTATGCAGCTTAAGCGATTGACAACGCTTAATCTTGTAGGTTGTCAGGTAAGTGATAAGGGACTGGCTCACCTCGGTCACGTCACAAATTTGGAGAAAGTTTACCTGTATCAGACCGGCGTCACCTCAGAGGGAGTAAACCAATTGATAAAAGACCGCCCAAAAATTGAAATTGATACAGGTGGATATGAGATGCCGCGCCTTGTCACAGATACGCTGATCTTCAAAGGCAAGAGCTAAGCGTCATTCATTCAAGGTCCAATCGTATTCCAAATAAGTGATCCGCGCATCCGTTTTTAGTTTAACACGGGAGTACTTATTGAGAAAAGAAATTAATGAGTTGCCATTCTTGTTGAAGTCGGCCGCATACCATTGAAAGATCATGCTGATTTTGGCATGCTCCGATGTCAATTTATTTCTGCTGTTGTCATTAAGAAAAGTCACGCATTGAGCATTGAGCTGTTCATCCAGGCGTGCGGCATCATAAGCTTCGTTCAGTAAACGGGGACATGATTTACTGGCACAAACAAGGGCCATGTGGATCCTCGGATCGTTGAATTTTTTTCGCAGGATTCCGTGTTCGATGTTGTTGAGATCCATCCGTTCTTTTCCAATTGTAATGAACTTAATATCCCACGGAGTGTTGACAAAAGGAACTTGTATGCTGCTCCCGATGTCTTTGATACTCTTAACTGGATAATATTTTAAGATCAGCTGAATGGTAAAGGCGTTGTAAGCGTTGATCCAGTAAGTCATCTGCTCATTCTTCGTCCAGGTTTTTTCGTCTGGAACAGAGGACGAAAGTGTTTTAAGATATCTGGTCAATTCCGTGGAGTCCCTTATGAAGCCGCGATAGTTTACTTTGCCTTCGCTGCTGACATTTTTCTGAAGGAGCTTATGATATTGCTGATGCGATGGTGCTTTACCTTGACTAAATGCCGTGGAGGAAAATGCGAGGACAAAGAGAACGGAAAAAATTTTCATAGTAGTGGCCATAAAAATAGTCTTCTTTTGCAATAACCGGGTCTTCTTTCATGAATAGCAAGCCCATCTCGGCGCGATTTGCACATGACCTTTAGTCAGGATGTAAGATTAGATGCATTCCTGATTATGCATGCTGGTTTTTTTGCATTTATTTGCATTCTTTTGGTGTTCTCAGTCCCCGTGCTGACATCGATTTATAAAAATTTGCTTACTTGATAAAAATATGGGGTATATCATCAGCGGAATCCAGCAGGTTGGAATAGGTGTTCATGATGCTGAACAGGCGTGGACATGGTATCGCAAAAACTTCGGCATGGATGTGCCGGTTTTTAAAGACAGCGCGACCGCTTCATTAATGACAAGGTACACCGGCGACAGGGCCGAAGACCGTTATGCCATTCTCGCAATGAATATGCAGGGCGGCGGAGGATTTGAGATCTGGCAATACACAAGCCGGTCACCTAAAAAATCTGAAGGCGAGCATCTGTTGGGAGACACGGGAGTATTCGCCGTGAAACTAAAATCACAAGACATAGAAGCTGCCTACAGCCGGCTCAAATCGAACGGAGTTAATCTGGTGAACAGCATCCAGCAATCACCGGATGGCCGGAAGCATTTTTATGTAAAGGATCCGTTTGAGAATATTTTTGAGGTCATTGAAAGTAAAAGCTGGTTTAAGAAAAATCGCGCCATAACTGGCGGCGTTGCAGGCTGTGTGATTGGCGTTACCGACGTTGATAAAGCGTTGAAGCTGTACCGCGATATTCTTGGATATAGCGAGGTCGTTTACGATGGTCAAAAGCAGTATAGCGATTTTAGCGGCATCCCTGGAGGGGAAGGAGAATTCAGACGGGTTATTCTTCGATCGAACAAGAACCGTCGCGGGGCTTTCTGCAGATTGCTTGGAGACACCGAGCTTGAGTTGGTGGAAGTAAAAAACAGAGTGGCGCACAAGATCTTCCGCGACCGCTACTGGGGCGACCTGGGATACATTCACATTTGTTTTGATATCAACGGAATGGCGAATCTTGCCGACCGTTGCAAGCAGGCAAATTTCAGTTTTACGGTTGACAGCCGCGATTCATTTGATATGGGTAAAGCAGCCGGCCACTTCTCCTATTGTGAAGATCCCGATGGCACTCTTATTGAATTTGTCGAGACACACAAGATACCCATTATTGAGAAGATCGGTTGGTATCTCAACATACGCAACAGGAATCCGGACAAACCCCTTCCTGATTGGATGCTAGGGATGCTTGCATTGAACCGCGTAAAGGACTAACTGGAAAACAGACTGCGCGTTACTTCACAACAAACTGCGCGCTTCCCATCATATAGTCGTCGGTGTAAACTTCAAGCTTGTACGTACCTGACGCGTATTCCGATCCTTTATCATAAAGGAAGGAAAGTTTCTGACGTGTATTGTCGAACAGTACTTCCTGTGCTTCCGTATAGAATTCTTCCTTGCCATTGAGCAAGAAGGTACCGGAACCGCGATTTACATCAAAGAGAACCTGACCGTTTTCATCCACGATCCGGATCATTATCTTTTTGCCTTCGATCGGTGCTACGTTATTTTCGCCGATGTTGAATTCAACTTTCAACTTCCCAACCTGGCGGCTTTTGAATGGAGATTCACGTTCCTTGCCACGATCGGTGAGGCCCACGATCTTTACGTTCTCTGCCTTTAGCTGCGACGCAATGGACACTTTGGTGGCTAGTTCCTCCTTAGTTTGACTCAACCGGTTTATCGAGTCACCCAGTTGATTTTTTTCCGTCTTTAACGAAGTGTTTTCCGTCAGCAGTTCCTTATTAACTGATTTCAGCTTGGCAATTTCTTCATCTTTGACCTTCAACAGCGTTTCATATCCTCCGACTTTGTCTTTCAGCGCTTTTATTTCTTGGCCCGTTGCTCGTTTTGAACGCTTCAGTTCGGCTTCGATCTCGGTCTTCGCGGTTTGCAAGTCCGAGACATCGCCACCAAGTTTCTGCACCTCTGCTATTTTCTGGTCCAATTCCTTGCTGATCTCCGTCATGCGCTGCATCGTTGTGGCAAGCTCCTGCTCGGTGGAAGTCAATTCTGTTTTTATGTCATGCTTTTCCTGAGAGTCGAGGTAGATCTTTATGGCCTGAACTACGATAACGAGGGAAAGCAGGGCGATAATAATCGCGTTCTTATTACTTCTTTTGGGCACTGGAGGAGGCACAATCGGATTTTCGTTCATAGAAATCTGGTAGAGTTTGGCAAAAATAGGTTTTCTCGGGCTTGAATTCAATGGCTAAAAACGCAAAACAACGTGTTGTTTGTCTAGTGATGGGTTGAAGAACACGAGACCGCACCGGTACAGGTCGGCCGTAGAGTGAACGCGAACGTCTTGCCGGATCGTGTTCCAGGCCCTTTCCATTTCCGTTGAAGCATGAATATCGTCCAACGCAATCATGCTTTTCGCGGAAACCTTCGATGCAAGTATATCAAAGTAATTCATGGTCGGAGCATACCGGTGATTGGCATCGATCAGCGCAAAATCTATGACTTCAGTCCCCCTTAATTCAACAGGAAGAGTCGAATCGATATCGCCGCGTATCAGTCTAATATTTTGAGAACCCGCGGAGAGGAAAAGTTCCTCGGCGATTTCAGCAATACTTTCCGATCCTTCAAAGGTTCTTACTTGTGTTGAAGGCGACAAAGCCAGGTATAAAGCGTTAAGGCCAAGCGATGTACCCAATTCGATTACATTTCTGTAGTCGTATTCCTTTATTATTCTCGAATACAAATTAGAGAATTTACTTCGGCTGAGGCTGGTTCTTGCTATGTCGCGAACCTTTCTTGAATCGTTTGACCTGAAATGTACCGATCCCGCGCCGAGGTCTTTCACTGTTATCGATCGATCGTCTTCCAGGAATCTTTTACGGTAGCCTTCGAGACGTGCAACGTTTTCAGATTGTAGCTTCGTTTTTAAGATTTGAGTGTAGAACCTGAAGAAGAAAGGCGAGTGTAGCGAATGCTCATCGACGTTATCGAGAAAATAGGTAAGGAATGATTTAATCTGAAAGAACGCGTTGCTCAATTCAGTCGGAGAGGAGCGATCATCGTGAACTCTGGTATGTTCACTTGTAAGGTGACCCCATCAACGACACGTTCCATAAGATAGGTTCCGATCATTTTGCCGATACCTGATTTCAGATTGCAACCAGAAACATATTGATGGGCTTGTCCGGGTTCGAGCACAGGTTGTTGGCCAACTACACCTTCTCCTTCAACTTCCCGCTGGGTAAAACCCGCGTCGAAAATATGCCAATGTCTTCTCAGGAGTTGTATGGTGTATTCGCTGTGATTTTCTATTGTAATGCGATAGGTGAACACGTAGTGATACTGACTAGGGCTTGAGTATGCTGGTTGATACTCGGTCTCCACACTTACCTTGATCCCTTTCGTAATTTCTGTCACCATACGGATCAAAAATATTAATTTTTTGCAATTCCTTCCGTGAACCTTTTTAATTCCTTCTAATTTACTGTAAATCAACCAATTTGCCGTTAAAATGGGACATTGTTTTAACTCGCACCAGAAATTTGCCCATTTGCTAATTGCCTGTAGTTTTGGAGTGTATGGAGGTTAAAATTGCACCCAGCTGGAAGAAAAGACTCACGGATGAATTCGATAAAGCTTATTTCACTCAGCTAATCGACTTTGTCAAGCAGGAATATCAATCGCAAACTGTTTATCCACCAGGCAAGGAAATCTTCCGCGCATTTGATTGTTGTGATTTCGACGATGTCAAGGTCGTTATTATCGGTCAGGATCCTTATCACGGCCCAGGTCAGGCAAACGGATTGTGTTTTTCGGTGAGGGACGGAATCAAAATGCCGCCTTCGTTGATAAACATCTTTAAAGAACTTCACAAGGACACAGGCAAACCGATCCCGCAGTCAGGGGATCTTGAACACTGGGCTACGCAAGGAGTTTTACTGCTTAACGCTACACTTACGGTTCGTTCGGGATCACCCGGATCACATCAAAACAAAGGATGGGAGATCTTTACGGATGCAGCTATTAAAAAGATCTCAGACGAAAAGGAAAATGTAGTGTACCTGTTATGGGGTGCGTATGCTCAAAAAAAGGGCGAGCTTATCAACAGGCAAAAAAATTTGGTTCTTGTTTCCGCACATCCATCACCTTTCTCAGCAGACCGCGGTTTCTTTGGTTGTAAACATTTCAGCAAGGCCAATGAGTACCTCAAGAGCAAAGGCTTATCCGAGATCTCCTGGTAGGGGAGTCCATAGTCTAGCGTCGATGGTTGATTGTTTTAGTCGAAAGCCGACTGGTCGACGATGACTTAGCCAATCCTTCGCGGCTTTGCGAATTCGCTTTTGCGGCCTCGCGTAGTCCGATGAAATGCATTCGGCCGCTGGCGCTTTTGTTAGCGGATCAGGTTAAAGAACCTTCTCCACCTGATCTTGTGCAGCAGGTCAGCGTTTTTGTCGATTGACAACCAGATAAAAAATGCTTTTCCAACGATGTGATCTTCCGGCACAAATCCCCAGAAGCGTGAGTCAAGCGAATTGTGACGGTTGTCCCCCATCATGAAATAGTAATTCTGTTTGAAAGTGTATTCAGTGACTTCCTTGCCGTCGATGATAAGCTTTCCACCCTCGAACTTTACGTCTTTATTGTGATCATACATCCTGATCGTTGCACCATAATAGGCAAGGGTGGAATCATTGATGACGATGGTTTCCCCTTTCTTAGGGATCCAAAGTGGTCCAAAGTTGTCGGCTGCCCAGCTTGAATACTTTTTGCCGACTCCAGACCAATCGTAATACGATGAATAAGGTAGAAGCCCGTCGTCTTCGGTCTTATTTTCAATCTCGACAGACTTTATGTATGACAACGCTTTTATTTCCGCGGCTTTCTCTGTTGTCAACCACATTAGATAAACAAACTTCGCGTCTTCGGTGCGTCCATAGACATTATAATCCTCCGGGCCAAGGCCAAGCTTTGAAAAATTCCTTTCATTAATCGGCCCGTCCGAAGTAACGAGGTAGCTGTATTGCATTTCTGACGGGTTCTCGAGTGCCTGCCCATTTGCGAATACCTGCTTGTCCTTGATGATCAAAATATCACCGGGAAGACCGACGCAACGTTTTATATAATTGGTTTTTAAATCAACCGGATAGTTGATTCCTTCATTCAATGCACGCGGTGGAACGTTGAACACAACAACGTCGTTGCGTTTCACATGGCTGAACCCTGGAAGTCTGTACTGTGGAAGCTTTATCCATTCAAGGTAAGAGGGAATGTTGGTGAACCAGATCTTTTGATGTGTAAGCGGAATTTGCAGCGGGGTCGTTGTGGTGCGCGTTCCGTAATGAAACTTGCTGACAAACAAGAAATCTCCAACTAAGAGCGAGTTTTCCATCGAAGGGGTGGGGATGGTGTAGGCCTCCATGATCAGCCACCGGATAAGGGTCGCTGCAATGACAGCAAAAAGGACGGCGTCCCACCATTCACGAGCCTTAGATTTGGGCTCTTCCTTTTGCTTTTCTTCTGACTTCTTTTTCCAAAACTTCCAATCCATAGCGATCAATTCTATACAAAAAACGGTGCAAATAAAGGGAAAATAATGAACAATGCCTCGCCCGCAAAAGCGTTTCGCGTCGGCGGGAACAGTGGGCTATAAGCAATGAGCAATTGACGAACAAGTCCATGCTTGCCGGCACTAGCAGGGCGATTGGGTATTTAGGGGGTTAAAACAGGACTGACTTTCGCTAGAATTTGAGAAAATCGTCCATGGACAGTATTCCGTGCTTGTTTTGCGCCCATTCTGCAACCAGTACGGCTCCAAGTGCAAATCCCTCCCTGGAATGCGCCGTGTGCTTAATTTCAATATCGTCGATGGGGGACTCGTATTTGACGATGTGGGTTCCAGGGACCTCATCGATGCGGAACGACCCGATGTACAATTCCTCCGCCTTGGTCGTTTTTCTGCTCACCCAGGATTTTTTTCGTGAAACGTTCTTCAGAATATCTTCTGCAAGTGAAATAGCGGTACCGCTGGGCGCATCTTTCTTTTCCATATGATGAATTTCATCCATTATGATGTCATACTCTGGAAAGCCATTCATCATTTTGGCAAGGTACTCGTTCAACTTAAAAAACAGGTTAACGCCTAAGCTGTAGTTAGAAGCGTAAAAAAAAGTCCCGTTGACCTGTTTGCATAAGTCTTCAATTTCAGATCTCCTGTTAAGCCATCCAGTGGTACCACAAACAATGGGAAGTTTACGCACCAGGCATCTTGTTATGTTGTTGAACGCTGATTCGGGATGCGAGAATTCTATGGCGATGTCACCTTCAGCCTCGTCGAAGTCACTCTGGTTATCAATATCTATACGAGCACTGATCTCATGGCCACGGTTGATGGCAATTTTCTCAATGGTTTTCCCCATTTTTCCGTAGCCAAGTAAAATAATTTTCATGTTCCCGAGGATTTAATGGATTAGCAGATCAAAGTACATTTTTGAATTCACCAAAACCAAAAATGCATCTTTTAAACTGAGATTAAAACTTCGACAGTGCTCAAACAAGGAAATTTTGCACCAAACATCTGAAGTAACCGTCCCGAGATAAATGCAGGATCACGACGAGCACTAAGGTTGCACAACGACCGCGTGTGCTAAAGCTATA
>DASVBA010000388.1:0-5211 GCA_036376095.1 Chryseolinea sp. | reverse complement strand
GGTCTTCGTAAAGCCATCGGTGCCGGAAAAAGCCAGGTACGGCAACAGTTCCTGGCGGAGGGGATCATGATCTCCCTGGCGGCCTTACTTCTTTCGTACTTAATATTTCTCGTATTGCGTCCTCAGCTGATAAACATGGCTCCGGAAATGCAGCGCATGGTGAAACTTGAACTCACACCTTCAATGGTCGTTGCCTTTATCGTCTTTTCCGTCGCCGTAGGCGTTATTGCCGGCTTCATGCCTGCACTATTCTTTTCGAAAGTAAATGCGATCAATGCGCTCAGGAATGTGTCGTCGGTGAAAGTATTCAAGCACATTACACTCAGACGCGCTTCGGTATTGGTTCAATACACGGTCACATTGATCTTTATCACCACAACTGTCATCGGTTATGTGCAGTACAAAAACATACTGGCATTCGACCTGGGATTCAATACAGAAAATATCCTGAACATCAATATGCAGGGTAATAAACCCGATGCGTTTCTCAAGGAGCTGGGCGAGATGCCTGAAGTAACTGAACTATCCCGCTCATTAATAGTCACCAGCGTTGGCAATGCCTGGGGTGGATATATGAAATATAAAGATTCGCGCGACTCTGCTCTGGTATTGACCAACCATGTGGACGAAAACTACCTGCCTTTGCATGAGCACAAGCTCATTGCCGGCGGAAATTTTATCGCACGACCCACAACAGCCGATGCCGTCACGGAAGTGATCGTTAACCAGCAACTCTTAAAACGGCTTAACATAAATGCCAACAACCCGGAGAAAGCAATCGGCGAGGAGATCACATTTAGTAATTTCAGATTTCATGGACGCAAGATGACCATTGTTGGAGTGATCCAGGACTTTCACTATGGCAAGGTCGACAATCTTATCGAGCCGGTAGCATTCATGTTCTGGACACCCGGAGACAGGGCTGTGATCAATGCCAAGATCCAAAGTGACGACATGCTGGCAACCATGTCCAAGATCGAGTCGACATGGAAGAAGATCGATCGTGTCCATCCATTGCAGGCTAAATTCTTCGACGAGGAAATTGAAGATGCATACAGCGAATATTCCTCCATGATCAAGATCATTGGCTTCCTTTCATTCCTCGCCATTTCTATTGCATCTATGGGATTGTTCGGAATGGTAGTATTCACAACGGAAACAAGACTAAAAGAGATCAGCATCCGAAAGGTTATGGGCGCCAGCTCCGGCAACCTTGTATACTTACTGAGTCGTGGGTTTCTCTTCCTGCTTTCAATATCGGCGCTCATTGCTCTGCCTTTGACTTACATCTTCTTCGAAAACGTTGTGCTTACGAATTTCCCATATCATACTCCCGTGCAGATCGCTGAGCTGTTCGCTGGACTGCTGGCAGTGCTGGTGATCGCATTCATTATGATAGGATCGCAGACGATGAAGGCGGCGAGGAGTAATCCGTCAGAAGTATTGAAGAGTGAATAGGTGTTACTGATTATCCATCCGATCAGGCGTATCTTTTTCCAGGAGGCGGTGGAGGTTGAATTTAGAGGGGGATCCGGGAGGCAGACGTTGAGTTAAGTGGGTAGGAGCGTAGCTCCTGAAAAAAAATCAGGTTTTTCGTGCTTTCGAAAGTTGTAGCCAACGTGATGTCTTCAAAGCTTGCCTCAAAAAAATCTCATGGAGGCATCCAAAAGTTTCACCGAGCTTATCGTTTGGCAAAAGGCGCATCAATTTGTGCTGAAGACATACGTTGTTACTCAACGATTTCCCAAAGAGGAAATATATGGGTTGTCATCTCAATTCAGACGAGCAGCCATGTCCATCGCCGCGAACATTGCCGAGGGTTTCGCCAGGAGAGGCCTCAGGGACAAATGCAGGTTTCTCAATATTTCACAAAGCTCACTGCAAGAATGTAGATATTTCTTGATTCTGTCCAGAGATTTGAAGTATCACACCGATCCTACCATGAACGACCTTGCAGACGATGTAGCCAAGCTGCTCAGCTCGTACATTAGCGCAATACAACACCGCCATCCCTAAATTCTACTTCTACCTCCTAAATTCTACCTCCTAACTCCTAAATTCTAAATTCTAACTCCTAAATTCTACCTCCTAAACCTTTGTTGTCTTCCACTTACCTCGTGAAAACAGCCACAGCGTAAAAAGCCCTACAGAAGTTTCGGAAATAAACACGCCCCAAAATACTCCAGAGTGTTTCCAGTCAAGTGTTATGGCAAGGAAGTATGACAAAGGTATTTGTATAAGCCAAAAGAAGACAAGATTGATCTTCGTTGGTGTTTTTGTATCCCCCGCTCCATTGAATGCTGCGCCGGATACCATCCACCAACCATAAACCAGATAGGAGTAGGAGAGTATCCGCAACCACTCTGCACCGATGGCGATGACGCGTGCATCTTTCGCGAAGATGTGCATCAACGATTCATTGAAGATGAAATACACCACTGAAACAAGGAACAGAAATATCATGTTGTAGAAACCAACTTTCCAGACAGTAGACTCGGCACGATCTGGATTTCCGGCGCCGAGGTTTTGCCCCACGAGAGTAGCTGCAGCATTTGATAAGCCCCAGGCGGGCATCATCGTAAACATCATAATCCGCAAAGCAATGGTGGAACCTGCGACCGCTTCACTGCCCACATCGGCAAGGATACGCATAAGGAAGATCCAGGAAGTCATGGCCACTATCATTTGACCTACTCCGCCAAGGGAAGTGCGGACGATGTTAAGTATGATCTTCGCATCCCAATAAACTTGCGTGAGTTGTGCCTTAATGTGTTTCCCACCTTTAAAGAGTGTCCACAATTGAATGAGTACACCTACACCTCTGCCAAAAGTGGTTGCGATAGCGGCACCTTCAATCCCGAACGCTGGGACAGGACCCCATCCGAAAATGAGCAATGGATCCAATAAAATATTTACTCCATTTGCAATCCATAACACGCGCATTGCGATGGCTGCATCTCCAGCGCCACGAAAAATAGCGTTAATGACAAACAAAAGCACAATGACAACATTTCCACCGAGCATCCATTGCGTATAGCCGTATCCGTGTTCGATGCTCCAGGCATCAGCGCCCATGATAGTAAGCAGGTCCTTTGCAAAGAAAATTCCCGCGATGGAAAATGGAACGGAACACAAAACTCCAAGAAAAATAGATTGAACGGCCGCCGTTCCTGCATCTTCCATTTTCTTTTCACCAACCCTTCTGGCGATGATTGCTGTAACGGCCATGGCAAGTCCCATAGCAAGGGAGTAAAGCAGGAACAAATAGGTTTCAGTAAGTCCGACTGTTGCAACAGCAGAAGGTCCAAGCTTACCAACAAAAAAAATATCGGCTACAGCAAATGTTGACTCCATGACCAATTCCAGGATCATGGGCACAGCCAGCAGAAAGATTGCCCGCTTAAGACCAATCTGTGTGTAGTCGGCTTCGGTACCGCGGATGGCGTCCTTCAGTGCCTGCCAATTTGATGTCGGGGGCAACTGCGCGGCTATCTCACGAGTTGGGTCTGTTGTTTCCTCCATATTACTTCGCTTATATTCTCTCGAATTAAGACCATCCTGGTGACAACCCTATGTCAACAGCAGAAAAAAAGGTTTCTAGTATTCATAAACATTTGTTATTGCTAACAAATTCGCTGTAAATGTTCGAAATAATAACTATTAAAGAGACAGAAGCGGAAGTTTTAGAATGACTGGAATTCAAGCCATCTGAATATTGAACGTGGACTTTAATGAATCATCTTAAGTTGCCGGAACCTCGGCAGCGATTTATTCAAACGCCAGGTAATCATTAAAGAATGGCAATAGATCGTTGAGCACTCTCCCGTCCCTTGCCCAGATCTTGTTGTTATGATCCCCGATATACTCTTCGGCGAAATGCGTGATCCCGAGATTTTCCAATCGTTGACTTAGCATTCCGATTTGTATCGGGAATCGGGGCGAGTCATTTCTGCCCCAATCCATCTTGATGGCTTTAAGTTTGCGCAGGTTATCTGCATAACGATCGACCATATACACAGGCATATTTGCTTCCCACTTCTCAAGGACAGGTTGGTTAACGATCATTTTATCACCCTCATAACTAAATGGAAGATCGCAATAGAATGGAGGTTTATTCGGATTCGGCGACCAGGCTCTCGCTACGGCAATAATCACTTTAGGATAATAGGTCTTCTTTAATTCGTCCTGCGTTTTGACATTTGCGGCTTCGCGATACGAATTACTATTAGGCCCAAATTCTTTTACGAATGCTAACAATCCCGGACTCAATGCATAGATGCTGCTGAATACATCGGGATATAACATGGCAATCTTAAAAGCTCCGTAACCGCCCATGGAGTGGCCGGCGATTCCCCGGCTTTCACGCTTGGCTAATGTTCGGTAATTCTTGTCGATATGAGCAACCAATTCCTTAGCGGTGAATTCTTCCCAATTGCCGGTTAATGTCGAGTTGCTATAGAAGCTGCCTTCGTAAAGGGTATACTGATCGGACTGCACCAGGATAAAGGGACGAATTTTTTTACTGCGAATACCTTCATCCAGAATATTCTTCATCGATGCATAAATGCTATCCTTGCCCATGAACCCATGCAGGTAGTAAATAACCGGATAACGCTCGCGTCCCCCTTCATAACCTGGAGGCAGATAGACCGAAACCTTGCGATTTGGATTTTCACCACCTGTATTTTGCAATGATTTGGCATTGATAGAAAAGCTTTGAACTTTGCCCTCGACCGCTTGGCCGCTGGAATAGGTAAACGCAATAAGCCAAAGTGCGAGGAGAATGTAGTTCTTCATATCGATAATCACTTTTCTGTTCGGTATAAATAAAGCTTGCAAAGATCCTTGCACAAGATACATAAGCCATTGTAAATCGTTCAAATTAATAACGATGACATTAAAACCCCCTTTGCGATCTTTACGAATTCCCTTTTGCGTGCTTTGCGTGAACCTGCATTGAAATTTCCGCATCCCTAAATCGGTCAAATGCATTTCACGCAAAGGCCGCGAAGACAAACCGCAGAGGTCGCAAGGAAATACCAGCTTTTCTGATATGAATAAATAGGCGTGCAAGGATCCTTGCACAAGATACATAAGCCGTTGTAAATCATTCAAATTAATAACCGATGACATTAAAACTCCCTTTGCGATCTTTACGAATTCCCTTTTGCGTGCTTTGCGTGAACCTGCATTGAAATTTCCGCATCACTA
>DASVBA010000377.1:0-4025 GCA_036376095.1 Chryseolinea sp. | reverse complement strand
ACTATTCGTATGCGTCCTATTGTTGACCTTTCTGTCGGGAGTGTATCCTTCGTTATTGTTGTCCTCATTTAAACCGGTGAAAATTCTTAAAGGTCACGTCAAGACCGATTTTCAGTTTATTCTCTTTCGCAAGGGACTGGTTGTCTTTCAATTTGCCATTTCCATCTTTATGATCATTGCAACGCTGCTCATCGGTCAGCAGTTAAAATACCTGCAGGAAAAACCGTTGGGCTTTACGCAAGATCAGGTCATTCGAGTTCGCATGAATAATGCATCAATTGTTCAGCAACGAAATTCTCTTCGCGAAAAGCTATTGAGCATTCCTTCCGTAAGACACGTTTCATTCGCATCTGGGTTCCCGGGCGGTTATTTCGATGCCACAACGACCCTTGTCGAAGGATCGGATTCTCCGTTGAGAATGCGCACGTTGTGGGCGGACGAACAGTATGCCAAAACACTTGAGCTGGAAATGGTGACAGGACGATGGTTCTCAGAAGAGTTTCCGAGCGATAGTCTTTCGTCCATCATATTAAACGAAACTGCAGTACGTGAGCTGGGATGGGAACCCGCAGAAGCAATTGGCAAACGTATCATGATGGCCCAATTCGATTCCACATATAAATCTGTGGTAGGCGTTGTTAAGGATTTTCATTTTCTCTCGCTACGTCAACGGGTCGAACCTTTAACCATTGCTTATAATAATCGCGGTTTACTGCTGGTCAAAATTTCGGGATCGGATCTCAATAGCACCCTTTCACAAATTCAGCAGCATTGGGATAGTTTTAGTTCGATCCTCCCCATGGAATGGTCCTTCCTCGAGTCGTTAATGAACGCACATTATCAGAGTGAGGAGGTTCAGGCAAGAGTATTTTCCGTATTCTCTATTGTTTCCATGTTCATCAGCATTCTTGGAATTTTTGGATTAACTACACACCTGGCCGTTCAACGCAAAAAGGAACTAAGTATTCGTAAAATTCTGGGCGCGAATGTGCCTGGACTTACGCTTCTTTTGATCAAGGATCTTCTGATATTGGTGGCAGCGGCCGGATTTATGGCCATGCCACTAGCATACTGGGCTGTTACCGGATGGCTAGAGAATTTTGCCTACCACGCAACACCTCACCTTGGTATTTTTCTTATTGGAGGCGGAATAGTTTTTCTGTTTGCGTTATTCACGGCCGGCGTAAAGGCGTTGGTAACAGCGTCAGAGAATCCGGTAAACAATTTGAAAACGGAATAAGAAGGAATTCCTTTCGAAGATTGGACTAATCCGGCGCTCCGCCCCGGCGATCCAATCATTCAATTTTACCTTTCACATTCGTATTCTTCCAGCTTCTCGAAGTTGCAGAATCAATAACTGCAGCGCATACTTTTTGCGTTTCCATGGCATCTTTAAACGTCGGGTGGCAAGGCTCGCCGGTTTCCAGGCTTTTCAAAAAATCAGCTGCCTGATGAACGAATGTATGCTCATATCCAATTGAAAGACCGGGGACCCACCAGCGTTTCATGTAAGGCTGGTCGCCGTCAGTAACGAGGATAGAACGCCAACCGCGCACGATCGAATCATCGCGATGATCAAAATATTCGATGCGATTCAGATCGTGAAGGTCCCAACGTATGGAAGCGTGCTCGCCATTGATTTCAAAAGTGTATAACGCTTTATGTCCGCGCGCATAACGCGTGGATTCAAAAAGACCGAGCGAACCATTTTCAAAGTGGCAATGAAATATACATGCGTCGTCGATTCCCACTTTCTGGACTTTGCCACTCAGCTGATGCACCCGCTGCTTGATAAACGTTTCGGTCACCGCGGATACGTCTACGATACTTCCATTCAGCCACATTGCGGTATCAATACAATGGGCCAGTAGGTCTCCCGTTACACCGGACCCGGCCGCCTCTACATCGAGACGCCACAATCCTTCCCCGCCCTGAGGCAATTCAGGACTGATCGTCCAGTCCTGGAGGAAGTTGGCTCTGTAGTGAAATATCTTTCCAAGTTTTCCGGAGTCAATAATCTGCTTTGCAAGAGTCACGGCAGGTACGCGGCGGTAATTATACCAGATCGTGTTTGCCACTTTTGCCTTTTCAACCGCATCCACCATTTTTTGTCCTTCTTCAAGTGTTCTGGAGAGTGGTTTTTCACAGAGGACCATCTTTCCTTTAGCGGCGGCGGCAATTGCAATTTCGGCGTGACTATCGTTAGGGGTACAGATATCGACGGCATCGATATCATCTCTGGCTACCAGCTTTTTCCAATCGGTTTCAAATGATTCGTACCCCCATTGGTCTGCAAATGCACGAACTTTGTCAGCATTGCGCGAGCACACCGCTTTTAGCTGCGGCTCGTATTGGAGCTCTGGGAAAAAATTTTTAATGCGATTATATCCATTTGAGTGCGTGCGGCCCATAAAGCCACATCCTATCAATCCGATTCTTAATACCTTTTTTGCCATAGTAAATGCCGTTAATCGTTATCCGTTATCCGTTATCCGTTATCCGTTATTCGTTAATCGTTATCCGTTAATCGTTAATCGTTATCCGTTGAGAAATGGGGATGCTTTGTTATGCTTCATACCAGCCATGCTGCTGGCGGACCTTTATCAAGGTCGCAAGAATATCGTTCCATGTCTGTTGTTTCAGCATAACTTCATTTGGAAACATACAGCCATCCCAACAGATATGCTTGAATGCTTTAGTTAGCTGACCATTCTCATCCCGCAGCCAGAAACCTGCATCGGAAGGGACGTCCAATTTTCCGTTAGGATCGTTAGCTTGGCAATGTCGGCCGGTCTTATCATGTGAACCAGTGCCATGAACAGTTCCGTCGTTTTGAGCAACGTGAAAATCTAAGGTCCATGGCCGCAAGGCTTTAGTAACCTTCTTAAGCCCTTCTGTTAATGTCTTCCGATCTTTCCAGTCAAAATTTTCAGGAAGTATCCGGTCCTCCGGGCGGTTATAGCCGAGCAGATATAACAGCGTATGTGACATGTCAGCCTGAAACCCGATGTTAGGACGATCTACCGCCTCAAGCGTTTCGACCATGGTCTTCCAGCTGTGCATTCCTCCCCAGCATATCTCCCCTTCTGCTGCGAGTTTTTCACCGTAACCGGCCGCTACGTCGCAGGCCTCCCGGAATGTCTGAGCTATCAGCTTTGTGTTGTTTACAGGATCTGTTGCCCATTGTTCAGGCGAGCTGGCCGAATCAATTCGCACCACGCCATAAGGACGCGCTCCAATGTCCCGGAGAAGTTTTCCAATGTGGCATGCCTTGCGCACCATCTCCACAAATTGCTTACGCTGTTCCTTGGTTCCCATTGCGGGCCCGCCCCAGATAGGAGCCACAAGGCTGCCGATCTTTAAATTCAACGCTCCGATTTTATCAGCAAGCCTTTTGATTCCATCATCAGTCAGATCGATGTTGATATGCGGGTCGAGAAGACCCAGGTCAACGCCATCGAATTTAACGCCGCCCACTTCTGCATCCGCTGTCATTTTCAGCATTTTGTCAAAATCAATAGGTGGCTCAGAATCCGGTCCTTTACCTACGATACCTGGCCATGTGGCATTGTGCAGTTTTGGAAAATTGTTGTCTGGCATAATAGTTTGTCTTAGGTCAATAAAAAAACTTCGCTTGTTTGATTCTATAATTTAAGGTCCGGGTTATCGGGACCAAAATGCTTCAGAATCACAATAGGGTCTGCATCTGAAGCATTGACGATCTTAACACCTTCAGCAGCGGCTTTTTCACTTATGAAAAATTCATCATTTGTCAGCTGACCATATCGTATCAATGACGGTGTCTCAATGTTCCAGCTTCCCATTTTGCCATGACCCTGCATCACAATGATACCGTATGCAGCACTGTCCTTTATAGTAACGGTGGCCCCAGGCGCCACGGTTAATTCTTTCGCACTGAAATCGCGGGATTTATAACAGATCCAGTTTTCAACATAACCGTCGGCTTTCATTTCAGCTACCGCTTTTACGGGTTTAGGCGCCATAAAGCGGTTAGCCATCATATT
>DASVBA010000368.1:0-3548 GCA_036376095.1 Chryseolinea sp. | reverse complement strand
AGCTAAGTTCGATCCTACTCTTTCAACATTGGTTTGGGCAACCTATCTGGGTGGCACGGGTACTGATGCCGCCTTATCCATAAAATTCGACCGGTCACAAAACATCTACCTGGCTGGCGGGACCACCAGCAGCAATTTCCCGGCCACTGCGGGAACATATCAACCGACGATTGCGGGCGATGCAGACGGCTGGATTGCGAAAATAAGTAACTCGGGAGATGAACTTTACAACGTGACGTTTACTGGAACAACTTCTTTCGACCAGGTGTATTTCCTGGATCTTAACGAATCCGACGAGGTATACGTGTATGGGCAAACATCAGGAGACTTCCCCGTCACGCCAGGTGTCTACAACAATCCTAACAGCGGACAGTTCATTCAGAAATTCAACAACTCACTTACATCGCTCATCTTTTCAACAGTCATCGGGTCGGGTTCGGGTATACCTGACATTTCCCCTACGGCTTTTCTGGTCAACGAGTGCAATAATCTTTACCTGTCGGGCTGGGGTGGTGGAGTGAATATTGGAACGCTACATTGGCAAAGCAATACGCTTGGCATGCCCACCACCGATGATGCCTTTCAAAAAACGACGAGCGGTTCGGATTTTTATTTCATGGTACTCACCGATGATGGCTCAGAGTTTTTATATGGCACTTATCTCGGCGGCGACCAATCGAACACACATGTGGATGGCGGTACGAGTCGGTTTGACAAGAGCGGCATTGTATATCATGCGGTTTGTTCCGGTTGCAGGACGTCGCCATTTAGTCCTTCATATTCCGATTTCCCAACCACTCCTGATGCGTGGTCGGCCACCAACAACAGCGGTAATTGCAATAATGCCGCCTTCAAATTTGACCTTTCTTCGCTTAAAGCACGACTGCAGTCCAATTCAACAAAGTTTGACCTCCCGGGCCTCAGCAAAGTGTGTATACCCGATAAGATCGTTTTTCAGAACCTCAGTACAGGCGGGGAAACCTATGAATGGGATTTAGGCGACGGAACTAAACTCACCAAGGTAGACACCGCATACATTGTGCATCAGTACCTCGCTACCGGGCGTTACACCGTTTGGCTCAAGGCAATCGACAAAGGAACATGCAAGGTGAAGGATTCGGTATCGATCAAGGTCGATGTCTTTGACGCTGAATCGGAAGTTCAAGACGACGACGACATGTGTGAGGACTCGCCTTACACGTTGCAGGCCAGTGGTGGTGTGTGGTACTACTGGCAAAGCGAAGACAGCACATTTACTTCCACCTTAGCAAATCCTGTTGTGAACCCTGCAGATACAACGACATATTTTGTGACGATCACCGAAAGGTCAGGCTGTCTGCAAAGAGATACCGTACAGCTCAACGTAATTCCAATCATACGGCCGGAATTTGAAGTTGACCGTTCGGCCGAATGCGTTAATCGTCCTCAAGTCGCGGTATTGAATTCAACGGATAGCCTACGCGACAATGATCGATTGTTTTTTGATTTTGGCGATGGAGCCTCCTCGGACAACGTGGAAGTCTTTCATACCTATGAAAACGATGGGCTGTATAATGTTAAGCTCGTTGGGGTGCGGGAATTTTGTGTTTCAGAAACCGTGGTTGCCGTGCCGGTCTTTACACTCCTTATTCCAAACATTATAACTCCTGGTAACGATGATAATACCAACGATACGTTTACAATCCAATACGGTGACACGCCGGGAACGACCCCAGCCGATTACGGTTTTAAGACATCCGTTATAATTTACAATCGATGGGGAGAAGAAGTTTTTCAAACCGACGACTATCAATATGACTGGAAAGGAGAGGGGCTTGCCGCCGGTACCTATTTTTATGAAGTGACCGTTGATCAACATTCTACGTGCAAAAGTTGGCTGCACCTCGTGAAATAGCAGCGTTGAATATAGATCTTAATGCACTGTGCAATAAGTATTTAGCGTCGAACAATCTATAACTCCGCCTACGTTTCGCAAGTCCTAGGAATGGAATTTAATTGGCGGTTTGAACTTGTTTGGTATTTTTGAAGTCTTACATAACATCATACCTGTCAATTAAGACTCGCTAATGACTTTCAAGGTTCCGCCGGTATTGCTAATAATCTTCAACAGACCTTCAACGACAGAGATCGTTCTTGAGGAGATCCGGAAAGCAAAACCAAGCAAACTGTTTATTGCGGCGGATGGCCCACGGAAAGAAAAGCCGGGCGACCATGAAAAGTGTCAGGCGGCGCGGGCCGTAGCGTCAAAAGTCGATTGGGATTGCGAGGTGAAGACATTATTTCGCGACGAAAACCTCGGATGTGGGAGAGGACCCTCCGATGCGATCTCATGGTTCTTCGAACATGTGGACGAAGGAATTATTCTTGAGGATGACGTTAAACCCTCGCCGGAGTTCTTCAGGTTCTGCGCAGAATTACTTGACTATTACCGGGATGACGTTCGCGTCATGGAGATATCTGGATCTTCACTACCAAACAGATTTACGAAAGAATCGCCTTACTCGTACTTCTTTTCCGATTGGGATCACATATGGGGATGGGCTACCTGGAAGCGTGCGTGGAAGCATTTTGATTACGAGATAAAACATTACCCGGAGACTACAAAAAAAGGATATCTCATGAGCAACTATTCGTCGATCCACGAACGGTTTCATCAGGAGCATATGCTTAATCGCACGTATTATGAAAACGATAAAATCACATGGTGGGATCCTCAATGGGGTTTCGCCAGGAAGATCAATTCCGGATTAGTCGTCGTGCCAACTAAAAACCTTATTATCAATCTTGGTTTTGGCAGCGACGCCACGAACACCACCGACGGTTCACCTTATTCTGAAATGAAAATTGAGCAGATGGAATTCCCTTTAAAGCATCCAGAGTTTGTGATGCGGGACAGAAGGATCGACGCTGAGGTATTTCGGAAATATTCTACCACACCCTTGTCGCGGCTGAGACGCAGAATAAAGTATATCACTCCAGAGTGGTTCTACGATTTTTTCAAGAGACTGGCCCGGACGGGCTCTTGAAGTCTTGACAAATGACAATTCCAGTAAGCGCTACAAATCGTGGCATGCATATTGGGAGCTGGGAAAAAACCTTAAAAGGCTTAACGCTTTTATGGATAGATGAAAGCCTTGCAAAAAGCATATTAAACGACTAGTGATGACTTATCAGACTCCGCCGGTATTATTTGTGATCTTTAGTCGTCCCTCAACGACCGAAATTGTATTTGAAGAAATCCGAAAGGCCAAACCAAGCAGACTTTTTATAGCGGCTGATGCCGCGAGGGGTGACCGGGAAGGGGAGCATGAGAAATGCCTGGCCACCAGAGAAATCGTGTCCAGAGTGGATTGGGACTGTGAAGTGAAGACGTTATTTCGTGAAAAACACCTTGGATGTGGAAGAGCTGTCTCTGAGGCCATTACATGGTTCTTTGACCACGTCGAGGAAGGCATCATCCTGGAAGATGACACCAAACCTGCGCCTGAGTTCTTCGAATTTTGCGCAAAAATGCTGGCGCACTACAGAAACGATACGCGCGTAATGCA
>DASVBA010000360.1:0-2183 GCA_036376095.1 Chryseolinea sp. | reverse complement strand
AATATTGTTACAATTCCACGCGTGCCAGGACAAGGGATCTTTTGATCTACTTGGATTGTGCGTAAAAAAAAAGGCATTGCCAGAATATGGGAATGCCTTTCATTAGAAATGCTGATATGGTTAAACCTGGCCCTGATCGTTGTTGGAACCACCAATCTCTCTTACCGCAGGCGGTTCGGTCTTGCGTCTGAACCATTTAAAGATTGCTCCACCTAATCCGACAACAGCCAGACCAATAAGTTTAATGTTCTTCAAGAGCAACGCAAGAATCCCTGCCTTCGCAAGGACCTTGCCGGCAACAAGGCCACCGATAGTCCATGCAGCAACTTCATCAATTTCCGGATCGAAGTCGTCATACTGATTTCCTTCGGAATAAGCGAATGCGGTCAACACCGGATCGATGTTCCCTTTGACTTCCTCTAACGCCGACATAGAAGCAACAGCATTTAACACCAATACTCCTTTGCGACCCAATACCCGGACGTTGTAGTTAAGAGTGTTCTCTTCCGCTTCACCGAATTTAATTTCTTTTGCCCAATGAAGAATCTTTTTATTCTTATCATAAAAAGGAGTTGTGGCCCAACCGACAATTGAGATTGGCTCGTACCCTTCTTTTGTGCGCTGTTCGTTTTCTTCGCTTGTCTCCGATTGCAGCTCTTCAAGTAGCTCTTCATAGTCGATATCATCTGCATCGTCGTCTTTCACGTAACCCATTTCTTCATAGGTGATAATGAAAGCCCACGAGTCCATCGATGTAATGGGAATATTTGCAGGAACAAGCATTCCCATAGTGCCTTCCCCTCCGGGATTTCCCCACAGATCGTGGAGAACATAACGCGTCTGGTCCGAATCGAGATATCTGAATCCCTGAGGTACCGTTAGAGTTCCGATGTCATTATCGAATTTGATCTCGCCGGTCTGATAGTTGAAGGTGGATTCAAGACTGTCAAGGAAAATTTGCGTGCTGTCAGTCGCATCAGCCGCGAATGTTGTAACTATCGAAAGGCACAACATTAAAGTGAATAATTGCTTCATTGCTAATGGTTTAGGATTGGTTCGCAAGGTCGAGACTTTTTATTTTACTTGCGGCGGGTCGTAAGTTTTTCACTGATTGTGTATTATTTTATAGATCACGGTGACGTTAATCGTTCAAAAATGATGACCAACTGACTGGTTAGCGGTCAACTCCGTTCAACCCTTGACGTAATAGATTTTATAGAGTAAGTGGTTACCTTTAACATTCAACCTCCAGACTATGTTTATCATCGATCTTAACTACATCGTACCACTGGAACAACTTGACAAACACATGACCGACCATGTGAAATTTCTTCACAAGTACTATAAGCAGAGCGTGTTTGTTGCCTCCGGACGCAAGGTTCCGCGTACAGGCGGGATCATACTAGCGCTTTCAAATTCAAAAGAGGAAGTAGAACGGATAATTAGCGAAGATCCCTTTGCTGTTCACAAGCTGGCTGAGTTCAAGATCACGGAATTTCAAACGTCTCAGTTTCATCCCGAAATGAAGAATTTGCTTTCTAAAAAATCCTAAGTTTCTGACCTTTACTACTTATAAGTATGACTACCAGACGGACGTTTCTTAAACATGTAAGCATATTGGCTACGGCCGGTCTTATCTCCCCGTCTTTTTTACTTAAGA
Source organism: Chryseolinea sp. (assembly GCA_036376095.1). GTDB lineage: Bacteria > Bacteroidota > Bacteroidia > Cytophagales > Cyclobacteriaceae > Chryseolinea. The sequence goes on along the minus strand of DASVBA010000360.1, from coordinate 523 downwards.
AAAAATATAAACTGGGGCTTCAACTTTTTTCTATTCGTGGAGCCATGGCCCAGGATATAAAGAGTACACTTAAGCAGGTTGCAGCTTTTGGCTATGAAGAGGTGGAGATATATGGTTTCTCTGGCAAGAAGTACTATAAACTTGAACCCTCGGCCTTCAAGAACATACTGGATGACAACAACCTGACCACATCGAGCGGCCATTATGACCTCAACAAATTTATGCTGCCGGGAAGCACCGAGGATCAGATTTTCAGTTATATAGATGAATGTATCGAGGGTGCGCATGCATTGAAACAAAAATACATCGTTTGGCCATGGCTTGATCCGGATTCACGAACGATCGATAAATTCAAGGAGGTGGCTGACAAGCTTAACCGCATTGGTGAACGCCTGAAAGGAGCCAATCTGAAGTTAGCCTACCATAATCACGATTTCGAATTCATTGACCACGACGGACAGATCGGCTACGATATCATCTTGAAGGAAACGGATCCATCGTTGGTGAAACTTCAAGCCGATCT
>DASVBA010000345.1:0-4495 GCA_036376095.1 Chryseolinea sp. | reverse complement strand
AACAGGCGATGCAATTATTCATTACACATCGACCTTCATACATGACCCATTTGTTCCTGTCCCATTTGTCCAAACACAACAATACTCCCAAGATCGTAAAGGAGATGTTCTTTCCGGTGGCTGGCAATACGCAGATCATCATCGCGTCACGGGATAAGGAATCAAAACTATATCATATTCGAAGCGCGGATATCAGACACGTTGTAAAGAATGACAGGTCACCGTTGCAGGCCCAGCTCTCGTTATTCTAAAAATAGATTTGAGTAATTTATTAATTCGCCCTCATGGACGGCGAACATACGTTGCAAGTTCTTCTCTCTTTGTCACAAAGATCTTTCGATCGCCGTTAATCTCAATCCAGGCTTTAAAAAAAGTATATCTCCCCCTAGAATCCCCAAAGGATTCATTAAATTAACTTTCAAACTCAAATCTTAACTACCAATCTGACAGTGCGTATCACTATTTGTCTCTTATTCATTTCATTATGCTTGTCGACCGCCTCTTTGGCGCAAAAACTGACAGCCGCCAGCTCACCCGATGCAGCCGGGTTTTCTACTGAACGATTGAAGCGAATTGACGCCAATATGAAGTCGTGGGTGGACAAAGGCTGGATGAATGGCGCCGCAGCTCTGATAATCCGAAATGGCAAGATCGTCTACTATAAATCCGCAGGTTACAACGATCTAAAGACCAAAGCGCCGCTTGCCAAGGACGGAATCTTCAGAATCGCATCTCAAACTAAGGCCATTACCAGTGTCGCGGCCATGATTTTGTATGAAGAAGGAAAGTTTCTCTTAGACGATCAAGTTTCGAAATATATTCCCTCCTTTGAAAAGGCTACTGTACTCGATAAGTTCAATGAAAAGGATACAACCTATACAACAATCCCCGCATCAAGAGGCATTACAATCCGTGACCTGCTAACGCACACCTCCGGGATCGGTTACGCTCAAATAGGAAGCAAGGAGGCAAGTGCGATTTATGCCAAAAACAATATCACGGCCGGCCTGGATGTTAAAGATCATAGCCTGGCAGACGCGATGACGAGGCTTGGCTCTTTGCCGCTCATGCATCAGCCTGGTGAAAAATGGACCTATGGACTGAACTCCGATCTGCTTGGGCGCCTTGTCGAAATCTGGTCTGGAATGTCGCTCGACGAGTTCTTTCGTCAGCGCATTTTCGTTCCATTGGGAATGAACGATACCTACTTTAACGTTCCAGCGGAAAAAGCAGGAAGGCTTGTTAATTTCTTTTTGGAAGACTCGTTGGGTGTTTTGCAAAAAGAAGATCACCTCCGGATCCTCGATATGAATTACCCCTTGCGTAAGAAAACATACTTCAGCGGTGGAGGAGGGCTGGCCTCTACGTTATACGATTACGGGGTGTTCCTACAGATGCTTTTAAATGGAGGGAGGTATAACGGACAACAGATCCTGAGTAGAAATACCGTTAGAATGATGACTATGAATCAAATCGGAGATCTTAGCCTTGGTGACAACGAAAAATTCGGGTTGGGATTTGCTATCGCCACCGAAAAGACAAGTGCTAAATTCCCCGCGCAGGAAGGTACCTATACGTGGGGCGGAGCGTTTTCCACAACGTACTGGGTAGACCCTAAAGAAAAAATGGTTGTTTTACTGTATCGGCAAATGTGGGGAGCACACTCGGAGATTGATGCGTTATTTAAGGTATCAGTTTATCAGGCGATAAGTGATTAATCGGATTATGCAGAATTTTTCTGGATGGAAATAATACAGGATGATCGAATTCCCTGCCCGAAGGTGGATGGTGTCTTTGGGGTGGATGGGGGCTGTTGTTCTATTTCGGTTATGGATATGGGAAGAGCACGATTGCAAAGAGTGAAGGAGACCAATGAAGACAGCAGAACGGGACTGCCCCCTGACGCATATTACTGACGCGGTAATAAAATAATAAACTCACATCCCTGTCCCTCGGCGGTCTCTACTTTCAATTCACCCCCGTGAGCTTTGACGATATCATAGCTAACCGACAGACCGAGTCCGGTTCCCTGCCCTGTCGGTTTAGTGGTGAAGAATGGTTGAAATATTTTTTGTAACACGTTTCCAGGAATCCCGGTACCGTTGTCCTTAATACGGACTTCAATTTTATCCGCAGCCTTCCTTGTACTCAAAGAAACAACCGGCTCATACCCCGACTCTGCTTTACGGGCTCTTTCCTTTACTGAGTATAGAGCATTATTGATAAGGTTAAGCAACACTCTTCCTATATCTTGCGGAACAACGTTAATTTCAGGAAGTGATGCCTCAAGATGCTTCTCCAGCCCGACGTTGAATGACTTGTCTTTAGCACGATGTCCGGTAATAGCCAATCGGAAATATTCTTCGGCTAGCCTATTGATATTAGTAAGTTCTTTTTGTGCACTACTAGCATGAGAATGTTGCAGCATGCCCTTAACAATGGAATCCGCTCTTTTTCCGTGATGGTTTATTTTATCTGAATTGGACTCAATGTTTTCAGCAATGGCTTTTACATCTTCTAAATTTCCCTTTTCTGCTTCAGCTCTTAATTCCTGAACGAGGTCCTTATTTACTTCCGAAAAATTATTAACAAAGTTTAAGGGATTCTGGATTTCGTGTGCACTAGCGGCAGTCAATTCGCCTAGTGAAGCCATTTTTTCTGAATGGATCAGCCTGCTCTGAGCAGACTTTAATTCAGACAAGGTGGATTCAAGGGAATCCTTTTGCATACTCAGCTGCTCATTGGCGATTCTTCTCTGCCGGTTGTTTCGCCACAAAATGCCGGCAATTATGAGTATTATAAAAAGTCCGGACAGCAACAAATACATACGCCACGTATCACGCGTTTCCTTCTGAGCTGTTTCGACGGCAAGTTGCTTTTGTTGTTCTTGGAAATCGATATTCTCGAATTGCTGAAGGTTCCTTGTATTAAAAAGATCATTAGTGACCTTTATTATCAATGCCTGGTACTTCACCAGGCTGTCACTATTGTGATCGAGACTATAGTAACGAGCCCAGGTGTTGAATGTCCTGAGGAAAAGTTCCGGCGAGTCGAGTGTCTTAGCAACCTGCTCCGCATTCCTGACATAATTTAAGGCAGAGTCTTTTGTCCCTACTCCGATGAAGTAATCGGCTAACAAAAGATTCGCAGCCACATAACCTCTTGAATAGCCATACTCTTTGCTAACCACGGCCGATCTCCTGAAATAGTCATTTGCCAGGACCGTGTCACGCATCGACAAATACGTACGACCGATATTTAAAAGTGCGCCGCCAAGATATGTCGTGAGTCCTGATTGCTTAAACTGATCATACGCTTTCTTAATGCACAGGAGGGCCGAGTCAGTGTTATTCATACTGAGATAGACACGATTCAAAGCGTAATTGAGACCGCCCTGCACCGGCACCGACCCACTCTCGATGGCCACTTGCAATCCTTGTAGATAGAATTTCCGGGCTTTCTCAAAATTATTTGCATTCGCATAAAGAAGACCGATGAGTTGAAAAGTAAATCCAAGGCGACTAAGCCTCTGCTGACGGGCCGTTCCTTCCCGCAAAAATCCCTCATCATCGCCCTCGAACTTTCCCCTAATAATATTTTTTTCAATTTCAGAATCTTCCAGAATTGCCTTCGCTTCCAGCAGCGACTGGAGTGCCCGTGGATATTTCTGTTTGTTGAGTAAAGCGTAGCCGATTTCCTGGAGTGCGCCACCCTCATCGATCCTGAACGCAAACATCCGTGCAAGTTTCAGGGATTCCTCTGCAAAATAATTCGCGCTGTCTGGATTTCTTTCCGAATAGGCGCGCGTGAGACTTCTCAGAACAACCAACCGGCTAGTATCGTTTTTGGCGTTGTCAAATTTGAGTAACAGACTGTTGATGGTCGACGTTTGCGCGTCCGCGCATAAGAACAGTAACATGAGTAAAATCGCCGCTATGAGTTGCTTCAGCATTTCAGATAACAGTTAGTCTTATAGTTTAGCGCCTAAATCAACGATAAAAAGTGCCGTAGCCTTGACCCGATTTCATTGACACCAGGAGGCCAACTTTTCTTTCCTCAATATAAGGAATCCTGATTCCGTATCTAACAAAAAGTCATCAGAAAAATCGACCCGTGACAGATGGATACAACCGTACGGCTAATGGAGGTCTTTTTTGGTTGGATGGATGGGGTTAGGGTGAAGTCTTATTTTAGCGATGGCTGTTGGAAGGTGGATAGCTAGGTACTAGGGGTAGCCGGATTGCTTTGCAGTCAAGGGTGATGTTAATCAACGATGGTTTTCCAACTGTAAACGCGTTTGAGAGCCGGCATCTGCTTTAGTTTTTTCAGGCAGTCACTGGTAACTTTAGTTTCATTCAGATTAGCCGCCTCCAGGTGATGTAATCCCGTAAGTCGGCTGCAGACTCCATCGCCAATGGGATTTTTTTCAAGCCTCAATTTTTCAAGGTTAGTCATCAGCGGTAGGAAATCCAGCTCATCTTCTGTCAAGCCATTC
>DASVBA010000334.1:0-3280 GCA_036376095.1 Chryseolinea sp. | reverse complement strand
TATCAATGAAGTACCTCAATTGTTAGAAGTCAAAGCGGATAAGGAACAATTGAAGCTCGCAAAAACGTTGGTGGATTCGATGACCAAAAAGTTTGGCGACATCGAAATGAAAGACCATTATTACGATGCGCTGAAAAAAATTATCGACGCAAAAATAGAAGGCAAGGAAGTAGTAATAGTTGAAGAGGAGGCCCCTAAAGTTGTGGATATCATGACAGCTTTGAAAGCGAGCATCGACGCGGCGAAGAAGCCGATGGAAAAGGCCAAAGGAACGGGGGCAACGAAGGCCAAGGAAGAAAAGCAGAAAGCACCGAGAAGAAAGGCCGGCTGACCACCCGGATATTGATTGCCTGCATGCTACCGTTAACTTTTAACTGTTAACTTTGCAACTGCGATGGCAAAGGTTGTAAAATTTCCTATACCAACACCTGAAAAGTTCGGTCCACAACGGGTTCACAAGAAAAAGGAACCCAGTGAAAAGCACGGCCAGCTAAATCTGTTTACCGGGGGAAAGGTTGTACGTCTCAACAAGCTCACAGATTTTGAAGAGGCACTTTTTATTGACGAACGCGGCGACACGAAGGAAGCGAGAAAACTATATCTGAAAGCCATTGAGCAAGGTGACTCGCTGGCAGATGCTTACTGCAACCTTGGGATCATCGAATGGCAGGAGGGGAACCAGGCAAAAGCGGTTGACTATTTTACCCTTGCTCTGAAAAATTATCCCAGACATTTCGAAGCTCACTATAACCTGGCCAACCTTTACGGCGAATTAGGAAACTTCCCCCTGGCAACGGCACACTATAAGATATCTATCGAACTGGAGCCCACCTTTTCCAACAGTTACTTCAATCTCGCATTAACCCTGGCCATGAACCGGGAGTTCACGGAAGCGGTGAATTTGCTTAAGCAATACCGCGAACTGACAACGGCTGAGGAACAAAAACAGGCTGACGAGTTGATCCAAAAATTACTCGGGGCAATTTGAGCGAGCCATTACAGCGACCACATTGTAATGAAGAAGAGTAGAAACCTATAAGCTTCAAGCGCAAGGAATAAACCCAGTACACCCAACAATGCCTTGACGATTCTCCTTTTCCCCCGCTGGTTGTAGAAGGTGCGGGCACCAATGAAAATGAAGTAAAAATTCGTGATAACGAATATTATAGTAAGCGTCAGGTCGTTCAGGTAGTTGCCCCAACCAACGTTACCCCATTTGAAAAGCTTATTGGCGATTATTAGCACAACGGACAAGCTTATCGCATTGATCGCAAGGTTGAAACTCGTTAGCTCTACTGATAGAGCAAGGTGATCTGTAAAGTATCGGTCTTTTTTTCTGAATATCAGACTAAGTGGCAATGAAGCCAACACCACGAACAACACGAGAAGTAATTTTGCAAACCCGTTTGTTTTGTCGTTGTACATCATTTCAAACCCTTGAATACTTAATCCTTCAGCGCCAACCTTTTTTGACACAACGTCTCTTGCGATTTGCCGGTGGGGTAAAACGTACAGCTGCGTGTAAAGAGAGGAATTGAACATCTGAAGGACAGGAAAAAGAAAGTAGATCAGGTTAAGGATAAAAAACATTTGAAGCGGCCTCATGTACTTTACCCTCCGGCCATCCACGTATTCGCGAGAAAGAAACCCCGGCTTTTTGACCGTTAGGAACAGCGACTTGACAAATTTGTTATCTACTACCGTCGTCGCGATCAAAATGTTGCCAAGAAAAACACGAAAGCTGCGATCTTTTGGCTCTATCACTTTTTCGCCGCAAACATTACAATAAAGTCCACGAAAGTCGTTTCCACAGCTCTTGCATTTATGCTCTGTCAGATCGGTACTGCTTTCATTTTTCATTACGCTCCCAATATAAAGCTTTCAGCACCTGAGAATAGGATGGTGATATGCGTATGAATACTGATTATGATATTTTTCTGAGCCCATCGAGTGTCCTTAACCCTCGCGAACGGAACGCAGCCGACGCATAGGGTAGCTCGTCCTCAATTAACAGTTTGAGCTCTTCCCTAAGGCCAGGCTCTATGGAGACCATGTTGCTAAGGACTGTCATCGAGAAGACGCGAACGGCTATCGCTTCCTTGCGGTCGCTCAGGTATCGAAAACAAAGGTCCGCCACGGCGCCAAGGTAGCGGGGAGGAATCTTTATGAACTGTAAGAGCCGAACGGTATTTCGTTTAACAGCATCGTGGACACCCGGACGGCTCAAGTGCTTCAAAATTCGGCCTAGATGTGGCAGAATTAGCTCCGGATGCCGCTCAACACACAAGGATAGCGGCCAAGCGGCGCGTTGGGTAATTCTATAGGGGCCAGCGAGATAAACCTCAACTAATTGCTTGAAGCGGGCCTTGTTAAAACCCACATAGTCAGCAATTTTAATTGTTTGCTTCTTAGAGTGCTCTTTTTGAAGGCTAACCCTGAAATCCATTCGAAGGCTTATTTGATCAATTAACGGAAGTAAAGGCAGGTAAACACTTGGGTAACCAGGGAATTAAGTCATTAGGCTACATTTAACACTAGAACAAAACACCAGGGTTATGGAAGTCTTTATCACAATATTCTCTACCGTAGTTCTCCAACTTGGTATCTGCATATTTTGTTTTATCAAAAAAAGATCAGAAGTCAGCCTTAGCCGATAACTGGAAGGCGACGATAAACGACAGTATCGCCAGTACAAATCCATACATAAAAATGCTGTAGGCAATCCGCAGATAGCGGTATTTCTTACCCAGCACTTTGCCCAAAAAATAAATGTCTTTGGTTAGGCTGCCATAAAGGTATTCCGCATCCTTCATCATCTCCTTCATACCCCACTCATAATCTTCCAGCTTCATTGCGTGAAAATTTCCGAAGAACAAGAGGTTTGTCCTTTTGTTCTTAATATCCTCCCTCGTGAATTTACCCGACGAGATATTGGGCCTGCTTGCAAGTATTGAAAAGACCATGGTTGCGAGACAGACTGAGATCAAGATCACCGTTGGATAGAGCAGGTAAACATTCTCCTCGAGTTTTCTTATTAGAACAGAGACGACCAACGACAGGATGATGGAGTTGATCGTTATCAGGATACTCGCCTTACTATCCACCATTTGACTAAGCAAAATATGGTTATGGGAGGTGAGGCGAAACATGGTCTCTATTCCACGATCGGGCTTCAACACTTTCATTTTGTCGAGCTTCGTCTGAAGCTTGACCACTTCGTCCTGGAGCTTCCTGTACTTCTTTTTACTGACTTCGGGTTCCAATGTCTTCTTGAGTTGTT
>DASVBA010000332.1:0-2652 GCA_036376095.1 Chryseolinea sp. | reverse complement strand
TGCCAACTTTGTGCCGCGAAAGAAGTTTCCGAAGATCCTGAATGTGATCAATCCGGTTGTATGGATCGGTTGGTTATTACACATCCTGCCCTATAGTCTTATCAAGGGTTTCATCAGGGCTAAAGTAAAGGATCCACAATTTATTTCATCGCTGAAGTATGCATTCGGAATGTTCCTGATTCCGATATACTACCTTGTACTTGTTCTTATTTTTTACGCGGTGGTACGAGACATCCCTTTGACGTTGATCTTTGCCGCGATATTGCCCCTAAGCGGGGTTGCCGCGACGGAACTTCTCAAGAAATAAAGCAGAACGTTTGAATCCGAAACAAATGCATTTTACCGCAGAGTAAATTCAAAATACACCAACAGGACTCAATTGTGAGAAGCACGGGGAGACTCATTTGCCAGACCTCGATAGCGCAACTCAGGCGCTGAGCGCAGTGCTGATCAGGCGCAGTCGCGCAAGCTTGGTCATCGTATATCAGAACCTTCCGGAAAAAAAGAAACTTTCCGACACTCTAACTCCCAGCAACGCGCGACTACACCCTATCGAACCTGCGCTTTGCGTGCTTTGCGTATCAGGGAGCACTATCAAGTGAGATGAATGAACCTCACTGTGCCTCGAACGAAGAAGTCGCAGTGACGCATAACTTCTTTGCGTGAAATGCATTTTAGAACTATGGACGACTAACCCTCAGGCTTCCAGCGAATACATTCAATCTTATCGGAGAAAATAACTTAACACTAGTATTCCAGTTCCGTAAAGCGGATATCGAATTTACGAAGTGTTTCGAGCACCGGTTCATAAATTTCTTTAATGGTAGGTATCACCACTCCCCTACTGGAAATTCTTCCTTCGATTAGCAACTCCGTAGCAATAGCCAACGGCAACCCGACTGTTTTTGCCATAGCCGTGTCTACTTCGTCTTTGCCGGTAGCAGTGAGATACGATTGTATCTCTTTTTTCTCTCCGCTCTGCTCGTAAATAAAACGGTGCCACATCACGATAAAATCTTTATCACCATCGCCGAGCTTCCATTTCTTCATGAGTATATGTTCGAGGATGTGTGCCGGTGAGCCCTGATTCAGGCCAACCAACTCATCGTTAAACAACCCGCTCCATTGAAGCCTCTTCATTTCCTCTCCAGACACGCTAAGACCAAAAGCTGTGCATATCTTTTTTTCAAGAGACCGTTCATCTCCCCCGTCGAGGAATGAATTAAGGAAACCGCGGTGCGTGAGCGTGTCAACTCCTTCCATTAAATAGGAATCGTCGCAGCAGCCCAGTTGAACGAGGACGTTCCATGCTCCACAGTATCCCTTATTTCGCAGCGTTCCCCGGAGCATAGTGCTGACGTCTTGCAGCCCGTACGTTTCAAGGTACTTCAACGAATCACGGTTGGCATACCCCTCGTACTCGCCAAATCCCGGCACCGTGACATGCGTGATCCGCTGAAAAAGCTGTTGGTAGGGTATGTACTTAAATGAGCCATCCTGAAGATACTTCGCGGTACCCTGCCCTGCCATCACCACATTACGTGGATTCCATGTGAACTTATAACGCCAGGGATTTTCCGGGTCTGTCTCGGGCGCAATCAAACCACCGGTAAAAGATTCAAAGGAAACAACTCTGCCTCCTGAAGCTTTGATCCGGTCGATCACTTGCATGGCGCTCATATGATCGATTCCTGGATCAAGTCCACATTCGTTCATAAACAATAATCCCTTTGACCGGGCTTCTTCGTCGAACGACTTCATTTCGGCGGAAACGTAACTAGCATTGAGCAAATGCTTCCGGAGTTGAAGACAGATTTTCGCAACCATCACATGCAGGCGCGCCGGCATCAATGACACTACAACATCGGCCTGACCAACGGCCCTGGTGCTGGCCACCTCATCGTTGATATCAAAACTTATCGCGCTGCCATGAGGGGAATTTCCGACCTTTTCCCTTGCGAGGTTCTCGGAAAAGTCTCCAATAGTCACTTCCCATCCCTTGGCCGCCGCTCTCTCCAAAAGATAATTGATCAACGAAGAGGAAGATCGCCCGGCACCCAGGATCAAAATTCTTTTCATAGCTGCAAAGCTAAAAGCTAAATGCCAAAAGCCTAAGGAACCGACAAAGTTGTATCGGCTGCCGGATTTCATGAAATAGAATTTTTGCTGTTGCTTTTATTACCTTACCATGAATATACTTCAGCATGGAAACCTCTATCACAACGGGTACGTGGGCGGATCTTGACCCTGAATCTCAAAAACTAATTAAGAAGGCAGAAGAAGCCCTTCAAAATGCTTACGCCCCTTATTCAAAATTCCGTGTGGCCTCGGCTATCCTTCTCGACAACGACATCGTTATCACCGGAACCAATCAGGAAAATGCCGCTTACCCGGATGGTATGTGTGCCGAAAGAGTGGCGTTATTCGCCAAGGCATCGCAACATCCCGACCGGTACATTAAAAAATTAGTAGTTGTAGCAAAGGCTGAGAACGCACAAGGACTATCGCCGGCTACCTGCTGCGGTTCCTGCCGGCAGGTAATGTTGGAGTTCCAACAACGTCAGGGTAGACCTTATGAAGTGATCATGCAAAATTATGATCGCGAATGGGTAACGGCCTCCGATGTAGAGGCGCTTTTACCGTTCAGCTTTA
>DASVBA010000327.1:0-5635 GCA_036376095.1 Chryseolinea sp. | reverse complement strand
AACAGTTACCGCCACAGGTAATCCACCCTGTGAATATTCACTCAAAATTATTTCAATAATAAACATTTAAAAAAGATTGAGTCTCTACTGCAGGCTAATTCTCAGGAGTTATGGTGATTTAATCAGCGGTATTGTTCGTGGCACTGGCTAAAAAAAAAGAAAATCCATCGCGCTATAGGTCCGCGGGATGGATGAGGAAGGGGTGTTGGGAGCACTGGCTAGCAGGCGCACGATAATTTGAGGCCCGACGTTTTCCGGCTCCCTTCTGTAGCATAACCATCGCGTTTCCACCATTCTATGCCACCGATAAGCTCCTTCACTTTGAAACCGAGCCTTGTCATGTTGAGGGCACCCTTGGTTGAAGCGTTACAGCCGATACCGTCGCAATACGTCACGTAAAGAACGGATTTGTCAAGATGTGCCGTCGTTTCGTGGTTCATAGTACGGTGAGGGAGGTTAATCGATCCAGGGATGTGTTCCTGCTCGTATGCGCTTTCCTTACGTGCATCGATAACAAAGACCTGCTGACCGTCTTCGAGGGCATGAAAAAGGTCTGATGGATCCGTTTCAAACGAAAGTTTGGTTCTGAAATGTTCAATCGCTGTTGTCATACTTTTATGAATTTCTTGTACCAAAACTAGTGGCGGCTGGCGCTGGAAACTAATGAATTGTGGAGCAATTGCTTATGAACTATTTTCATACGTTACGTTAGAGCTTATTAGGTATTTTTAGCTATGGAAATCAGGCATCTTAGATTGATCAAGACCATTGCCGAGGAAAAGGGTATTACTAAATCGCTCGACAAATTGTTTCTCACGCAATCGGCTGTAAGTCACCAGCTGAGGGATATTGAAGAGCGCATTGGTTGTAAGATCTTCTATCGAAGCAAGAATCAATGGCTTCTCACCTCAGAGGGGCGCATACTATACGATACCGCTGTCCGGATCCTTAGCGAACTCGATCAGGCGATGGACAAGGTGAACGGGATGCGTGAGGGCCATGCGGGAACGATCAGGATCAGTACCGGATGTTATACGAGCTATCACTGGTTACCTTCTTTTCTTACAAGGATGAAAGTGCTTTATCCTAAACTCGACGTTCGGATCGTAGTTGAAGCAACACACCGCCCACTCCAGAATTTATTGGATAATGTGTTGGACCTGGGAATAACATCGGACCCCGCGGATGACAAAAGCCTGAAATACATTGAGCTGTTCAAGGATGAAGTAATGGCGGTGATCTCTGTTAATAATGAAGTTGCGCGCAAAAAATTCCTCTCCGCGGAAGATTTCAAGACGCAATCGCTCATCATTTATTCTTACCCTTTGGAGTCCGTTTCAGTGTATCAGCATTTCTTAAAGGAACAGAAGATCATGCCAAAGGAGATTATAGCCATCCCGCTTACCGAAGTTGCGCTGGAAATGGTAAAAGCAGGAATGGGCATAATGACGATGCCGAAATGGGCATTAAAACCATTCATAACCATTCCTGAGGTGCAATTGATCAAGATCGGTCAAAGAGGTTTAATGAGAACCCACTATGCAGCTATACGTCATGAAGATTCTGAGAAGAAATACATTCTGGACTTTATTGAAAATCTGAAAGAGGAGCTCCCGAAAGCGTCCCCGTGAGGCTTTCAAGTTTTTTCGATGATGTAAGTAAGATTGTTATGGGCGTGAGCCAGATTACCTAGCGATAACAAGTAGACTGTCCGGCAGGCAAATTTCAACAGCCCGGGGTGACTGTCCCAATACATTGGATAAGGATGGCCCCATACTTCCCGTACCTTAAGCTTATGCTTTCCGCAGAATTCGTCCATTCCTTTTCTCGACACGATGCGGTCATAAAAAACGCGGTATGGGGCAAATCCAGGTTTACCGGCATTGGGATCTCCCATCATCACTTTCTTGAAGAACACATGAAACCAGAAAGGGGTAAGACGTGTCATGAAGCCGTAAGCAGATTGCCGGTCAGGAAATCTGAGGATCATTATTCCGCCGGGCTTCAACCACCGCTGAAAGTTTTTCATGACGGTTTCAGCGCCATCGATGTGTTCCAATACGTAGGAATTGTAAATAACATCATAGTGGTTGTCCTGCAGATTTACGGTGCAAAGGTCACCCTCGATGATTTCGTCCAGGTCCTTCGTTTTATACTTTCGGATCTCCAGCGCTGCACGGTCAACATCAACTCCTGTCAGGTGATAATTTACTCCCTGCAAGTTTAATCCCCAGGTCTGGCCGCAGCCTGCTTCCAGGATCTTGAGGGATCCATTTTTTGCTGCATTCTCTTTGATATAACGCTCCAGCATTTCCTTCTCAAACTCATAACTTTCCAGCAATCGCAGCATAGGTGAACTTGTTTATAGAGTGTCTTAAGATTGGTTTGATCTTCGATTCCGCTGACCAATATTTTCTAACGGGCTAAAATAACCATTTAGCAACAAAGATTTAATGGTATCGGATTCTCTACCTAGGACGGCAATCAAGCCGTGAACGCCATTTCACTGTTTGCAGGACGCAAAAGCAACGATTTAGATAACGGCATTATATTATTGAAAATCAGTATTTTACATAGTATATGATAAAACCTTAGTTGATCCTCTTTTTGCTGACTTAGTACATGCAGTTTTCGCCGAATAAGGGCGAACGTTATGTTTATCTTGGAGTTTGTCAGGCGAAATAGGTTGTTCAGATCATGGAGTTATTCCTTTAAAGGAATAAGCAACCACACAACACAAAAGCGCCCCACACCTGTAGCATATTTTTATTAACTTGTCCTACACAAAAATCTACCCGATTAAAATGGCGCTATACAACGTACAAATCAATGGCCGAAGTTATGAGGCCGACGTGGACGCAGACACCCCACTGCTCTGGGTTCTACGCGATAATTTTGGATTAGTTGGAACCAAGTTTGGCTGCGGCATCGCACAGTGCGGAGCATGCACCGTACACCTCAATGGTAATGCCGTTCGTTCATGCACATTACCGATATCAGCCGTTGGAAACAGTAAGATAACTACTATTGAAGGACTCTCTGAAAAAGGAGATCATCCTGTACAACAAGCCTGGAATGAAGTGGATGTACCCCAGTGTGGTTATTGTCAGGCAGGTCAGATCATGACAGCTTGTGCGCTACTTACTAAGACCCCGCATCCCACGGTGGAGCAGATTGAAACTGCTATGAACGGCAATCTCTGCCGGTGTGGATCATACCACCGTATTCGTGAAGCTGTAGTTCTTGCGTCCACTAAAATGAAATAACCATGTCAGCAACATTTAAAACATCAAGACGCAATTTTATGAAGCTGGCTGCAACTGCAAGTGGCGGTTTGTTCCTGGGCTTCAATTGGACCGATTCAGACGCATCACCTATAATGGAGGTACTGGACGAATCTGCGATCATGTCCGGAAATATTGGATTCAATAACTATCTGTCGATATCCACGGAAGGTGTGATTACTATCATGTCACCGAATCCTGAGTTAGGCCAGAACATCAAGACGTCATTCCCGATGATCGTAGCAGAAGAGCTCGATGCGGATTGGACAAAGGTGAAAGTTCTTCAAGCTGCGCTCGACCCAACCAAGTTCGAACGACAGGTCACCGGAGGTAGTGGAGCCGTGCCTCATTCCTGGGAACGCCTTCGTAAAGCTGGAGCTGCTGCCCGCCATATGCTGGTTGAAGCTGCATCAAAACGTTGGAATGTTCCTTCCGCGGAATTGACGACCGAGAACAGCACTGTAACTCATGCCGGATCGGGAAGAAAGTTCAGCTACGGTGAATTAGCTACGGAAGCTTCCAAAGTTCCCGTACCCGCCGAAATAAAACTGAAGGATAAAAAAGATTTCAAGCTTATCGGTACGGCTGTGCGCAACGTGGATAACTACGAGATGATCACAGGCAAGCCAATGTATGGCCTGGATTTCTATCGCGAGGGAATGCTTTTTGCCATGATCCAGCGACCAGAATCGTTTGGTATGAAGGTAAAATCGGTGGATAGTGCCGCCGCTAAAGCGTTGCCAGGAATCGTGGATGTGGTTACGTTCAAGAATAACGTGGCTGTAGTCGGGAAATCAACGTGGCAGGTAAACAAAGCAAGAAAGCTTCTGAAGATCGAATACGAAAAAGATGGAAATATAGAAAGCACGGCTGATCACGATAAGCTGTTCAAAGATCTTTTAAATAGTACAGATGCTTCTGTCGTTCAGGTAAAGCGGAAAGACGGAGATGTCGATGCGGCCTTTAAGTCGGCTGCAAAAGTGATCAAGAGAGAATACCAATGTCCGTTCCTTTCACATTCGCCGATGGAGCCCATGAACTTCTTCGCGCACGTACGTGCTGATGGGGTGGAACTGGTTGGACCCTCGCAGACACCCGAAGCGGCCCGTAATGAGACGGCAAAACTTCTGGGTATATCTCCGTATACGGTTACGGTGGAGCTAACCAGACTCGGAGGCGGCTTTGGAAGAAGATTAAAGACCGACTACGTGGTGGAAGCTGCTGAATTATCGAGCATCATTAAAGCACCAGTAAAGGTGATCTGGACCCGCGAGGATGACATGACAGGAGGAAGCTACCGCCCTGCAGTGCGTTATCGTTTTGAAGCGGCACTTGATGCTTCTGGCAATCTGGTAGGATATAAACTTCGCGGCGTTGGTATCAATGCCGGCAACTGTACTCGAGAGGATAATTTTCCTTCAGGTGCAGTAGATAATTTACTTATTGAATCCATTGAACATAAATCACCGATCACAACGGGGGCATGGCGCGCACCGATCACTAACTTCCTTGCCTTTGCCGAACAGGCTTTCCTGGATGAAGTGGCGATGGAGTCCAAGAAGGATCCGGTGAAGTTCCGGCTGGATCTGCTTGAGAGAGCGAAGAAAACTCCCGTGGGAGCTATCAAGTATGACATCGACCGGATGAAAGGAGTGATTGAACTCGCTGCGGAAAAATCGGGATGGGGAACCAAGAAAGGGGTATCACAAGGTTTTAGTGTTTACTTCTCTCACCGATCTTATGTGGCTCAGGTTGCCGAAGTGGCCATGAAGAAGGGTACTCCGGTGCTTCAAAAGATATATGTTGGAGCGGATTGTGGAATCGTGGTCAATACAAGCGGCGCAAGTCAACAGGTTAAGGGCGGTGTAGTCGACGGGTTAGGACATGCGATGTTCAGCCAGCTTACGTTTAAGAATGGAGCTGCCGAGCAAAAGAATTACAACACTTACCGCATGATCAGGATGAAAGAGATTCCTGATGTTGATGTTCATTTTGTGAACAATGGCATCGATCCGACCGGACTTGGTGAGCCTGCACTTCCTCCAACGGGCGGTGCTGTTGCTAACGCTATATTCAAGGCAACGGGAAAACGTCTCTACAATCAGCCGTTCTCTAAGCAGGAGCAAATGAAGGGTGTAAAACTTGGGGAAAAAATGTAAAGACGGATATTTTAAAGATGTCGCAAAAGGCTGTCTTCGGGCGGCCTTTTGTTTTCATGACGTTACAACCGCCACTAAAGTAATTGTGTCTAAGAAAACGAAGCATCCCGATTTGATGAAAAGTCATACAGCTTATATTCTGATTGCGTTGGTTGCTTTCTGCGCAGTTTCCTGTGAAGAAAATGATTGTTG
>DASVBA010000321.1:0-3831 GCA_036376095.1 Chryseolinea sp. | reverse complement strand
CTGAAGCTATTTAATAACGAGACGTATGATATCATCTACCAGGAAATTCGCAATACAGGCATCTCGCTGATCTTTATCAGGGAGTTCTCCAAAAACAAGGAAGCTAAGGCAAAAGATAAATGAGGAGGTTCACCCTATATGTCTATGTTTTAGTTCCCGTGCTGTTGTTATCGGCTTGTACAGGAATGAAAAACATTTCATCGGAGGATCCTCTGTATGTCGGGTATGAGATAGAATACACTGAGCCTGACGGTGAGAAGAAAAAGTTGTATCCTCATATCAAGGATGTCATCAAACCGCGACCGAACAGCACATTCCTGTGGATGAGACCTGCATTAGCGCGATACAACATGCTTTCTGAAAAAAAGAGGAAGAAAAAATTCTGGAAAAACAAGGTCACGGCTCCTGTAGTACTTTCTCAGACAACACCACGACAGGTTGCAATGGCGATTCAAAACAGGATTTTTCACAACGGCTATTTTCAAAATACCGTTGCGTTTGATACGGTACGGGTTGGGGCCAAGAAAGCCAAGTACCGGTACCTTATCACTCTTCGTCGGCCTTATCGCTTTGAGTCAATCATCTTTCCTACGCCAGCAGTACACGATGACCTTATGCAAAAGATCAGCACGCTTGAAAGCGGATCGTTATTGAAGAGAGGAGATATCTATACGCTCAGTAATGTAAAGAATGAAAGGGTTAGGATTGATCGCGCGCTGAAGGAAAATGGCTATATCTATTTTAATCCGGACTTTATTTCTGTCAGGGCCGATTCGGTGACCGGAGATCATCAGATCAAAGCCGAGGTCACTGTAAAACCTGAAACACCTCCGGAATCACGAAAGGCTTATTCTATCAGGAATATTTATATCCACGACGACCATTCCCTGGAAAAAAGTTCGACGGACACTTTGGCATTTGGCAATTACTTTCTCATATCGCAAAACCATGCGCTTGAGCTTGATGTGCTGCAACGCGGAATTTTCCTAAAGCCGGGCGAGCGGTATGCTTACTCAAACTACATGCATACTATACGCTATATGAACGAATTGCCTGTCATAAGGAATGCCAATATGAAATTTTCCCCGGCCGGAAATTCAGATGAGCTGGATTTGACCCTCTATCTCTCCCAACGGAAGCGCTACGCTTATACGGCGGAATTCAATACGATCTTCCGCTCTACCAACTACTTCGGCCCGGGAATAATCTTCAGTTATACCGACCGCAACCTTAGCAAGGCTGCTGAAATGTTGAAAATAAATCTAAGAGGCCGATTCGAGATGCAGATCTCAAACGGCACGATTAATCCCGCCTATGAATTGGGACTTGAGGCGAATTATACGTTGCCCCGTTTTTATCCTACGTTCCTTTTTAACGTTGCAAAAAAGAGTTTGCCAAAAACAAATATATCGGCAGGGTATAACTTGTTTAACCGGCTCGACCTTTATCGTCTGAATTCCGTGTTTGCCAACTTCGGTTACCGGTGGAGCAAAACGGATAGATTTACGCATTCGCTCAACCCTATCGAAGTAATCTTTACAAGTATCCCGGAGGCTTCAAAGTCAGAAGAATTCAATATTTATCTTGAGGAAAATCCCGGCGTCAAACGGAGCTTTGACGAGCAATTCATTGTCGGCTCCGCGTATGAATTTACTTATCAGCCTCCAGCGACGGGCCGTAACGAGTTTTACTTCAGAGGCGGTATTGACTTCGCGGGGAATTTGTTGAACGTCCTGTACTCGGTAGGCAATGCGAAGAAAGATTCATTGGGTCGCTACACATTATTAGGCGTTCCGTTTTCGCAATATGTGCGAATGAGAGTTGACCTGCGTTATGGATTCGACATCAATGAAAGATCAACGCTGGTAAGCCGATTCAGCGGGGGTCTCGGTCTACCCTTGGATAACTCAACGATCCTTCCTTATATCAAGCAATTCTACGTCGGCGGGACGAATAGCCTGCGTTCCTTCATCGCGCGCTCTGTCGGCCCGGGAAGCGAAGTTCCCCCTGAAGGATATAATGATCTTACCGGTGACATCCGGCTGGAGGCGAACCTTGAATACCGGTTCGATATCTCCGGTAGCCTGAAGGGCGCCTTATTCCTGGATGCAGGGAATATATGGCTGTACAACGATGACCCTGCACGCCCTAATGGAACGTTTCACGGAAAAACTTTTCTAAAAGAGATTGCAGTCAGCTCAGGATGGGGAGTACGATGGGATTTCGATTTTATCGTTGCGCGCCTTGATTTTGCCTACACCTTGCGCACTCCATACTTACCGGCCGGTGAACGGTGGGCCACTGATTTTAATTTCTGGAATCCTGCGATCAATATCGCTATTGGTTATCCTTTTTAGGGGTTAGGAGTTAGGAGTGGGTGTGGGTGTTTTCAAACACATGCCCATGCCCGAACCCATAACTCATAACTCATAACTCATAACTTATAACTAACTTCGCTTCGTGATCAAGAACAAAGCGCACGCTTTTCTATGACACCAACAACACAAAAAGGGTTCCTTGTTATCGCCGACATCACCGGCTTCACTCCCTTCGTAGCAAGTACAGAGCTTGAGCACTCACAGGAAATATTGCAGCAAATGTTGACCGGTATTATCGGATTTCTAACACCCGCGTTCACACTCGCGGAAGTTGAAGGTGATGCCGTCTTCGTCTACTCAACAATCCCGGAAAACAAGAAAGGACCAGAAGAAAGATCGACACGGGGAGAAAAGGTTCTTGAGATCATCGAGTCAGCGTATTACTCATTTCGGGATCGAAAAACTTCCTATCGCAGGATCAGGACCTGTGGCTGCAAGGCCTGCCAGACTGCATCATCACTGGACCTCAAATTTGTTGTTCACTACGGCGACTATATCATGAACGACGTCGGCGGAAAGATAAAGCCTTTAGGACCGTGTATCAATGTGCTGCACCGACTGCTGAAAAATCATGTCACAGAATCGACAGGATGGAATGCATATGCATTGCTCACAAAAGACTTTATGGAGACGATATCGATTGATCGGCAAAAATTGTATCAGCAAACCGAGACGTACGACCACATCGGTGAAATTGAAACGTACAGCATTAACCTTGATCAGCAGTACAAGGAGTTCCTCGAACAGCGGAAAGTTTACCTGCCTGCGGAAGAAGCAGACTATATAATTCAAAAAGATTTTCCCGTCCCGCCGTCTGCACTGTGGGATTGGGGTAACGATCCAAAAAAGAGAAGTGCCTGGAGTATGGAGTCAGACTGGCGGATTGGACTTCGTCCTTCAGGACGGCGAGGAAAAGGTGCTACTAACCATTGTGCCAATAGCAAAGTCACGGAAATGGTCCTCGATTACCGACCATTTGAATACTATACGTCGTCGATGGGCAGAGGGCCTGTAAAGTTTACACTGACCGTTAACTACGAAAAGATCCCCTACGGTACACGATTGTCATGGCACGTGAAAATGAATAGCATTCTGCCAGGCGTAATACGACGATTCATCTGCCGGATGATGTTAGAAAAAGGTCTCAGAATGAAGCAAGGTTTTGAAAAATTGTTTCAGCTGGTCTGTGAGGAGGGTATAGGGTATAAGGTATAGGGTATAGGGTATAGGGTATAAGGGCAATTGAACGAGAACTTATCTTTCTTTCGAAACCTGTGTTCTTTGCAGTGAAACCCACACACCCACACCCCAACTCATAACTCATAACTCCTAACTCATAACTCCTAACTCCTACTTCGCCGGCCCCAGATACTTATCCAGCCACATCATGCTCTCCCTCACAAATTCCGTTCTGGGCACAAGATGACCAGATTCACAAATGACGATCTTTTTA
>DASVBA010000316.1:0-2831 GCA_036376095.1 Chryseolinea sp. | reverse complement strand
TATCACCGGAATATTTGCCGTGGACTTATTTGACTTAATCGTTCTGAGAAGTTCGATACCATCCATCACGGGCATCATAATGTCAGTGATAACCACATCAGGGAGCTGGTCACGCATTTTTGTTAGTGCATCCCTTCCATTACCTGCTGTCACCACATTAAAGTTTCCAGAAAGGATCGATTTAAGGTGAGAACGCATATCGGCGTTATCATCGACAACCATCACATTCGGACGGTCTTTAGCGAGCGTTACATTTCCTAATGTTTCGCTATCGCCTGCTTCCAGGAGAGCCTGCGCCTCCTCAATAAATGCATCTTGTACGCCCTCACTTGCAATAGTCCTGCCGTTGCGTCGGGACGGGAATGAGATCGCGCCGACTGACAAATGTTTTTTTCCTGATGGCACGCTTACGATAAAAGTGGTTCCCTTGTTCAACTTGCTTTCAGCCCGTATTTCGCCCTTATGAAAATGAACCAGCTCTTTCGTAAGTGACAGACCTATTCCGGTGCCCTCAAATGTCCGGCCGCCTGACTGTTGAATGCGATGGAATCGCTTGAACAAATTGGGAAGCTCCTCGTGAGGGATACCTATACCTGTATCCTTAACTTTTAATATGACATTACCTTTTGACTCTTTCAGTTCAACAGTAATGCTTCCATGTAGCGTGTATTTTAAAGCGTTTGACAAAAGATTAAAGACGATCTTTTCCCACATTTGCCGGTCAATAAATACAGGTTGTTTTATTTTTGACGTCTTCACCACCAACTTCAATCCCGCTTTTTCCACCACAGATCTAAAATAAGAAACCAGATTTTTGGTGTAATTCACGATATCGACCCTAACGAAATTTGCCTGCTGCTTTCCAGACTCGATCCGGCTAAAGTCAAGGAGTGAATTCACCAGTTTGAGTAAGCGGAGTGCATTTCGGTGAGTAGTTTCGATGCTTTCCTTTTCGGCCGAACTTAGGTTAGAATCCGTGCGTAGAAGTAATTCCTCAAGAGGATTGAGCATCAGCGTTAGAGGGGTTCGGAACTCATGGCTAATGTTGCTGAAGAAAACGGTCTTAGCTTTATCGATCTGCTCCAGTGCCTCAATGCGTTTTCTTTCCTCTTCGAACGCGATAGCATGTGAGATGGCGCGGGCAACCTGAGAGGTTAACAATTCAAAAAAACTCCTATAGGCACTGTTAAAAGGCAGCCGAGGGCTGATGCCGGCGACTATAACGCCGACGTTGTGCTTTCGTTGTGCTGATGGGATTGGTATAACCACTGCGGTATGCGCAATATCTGACCATGGTTGATCCGGAATATAACTAAATTTCCTCGGCAACTGTTCTATTACCTCCAATTCTCCACTCTCGAAGACTTCAGCATAGGGCAACAGCTGCCTGTGTTTTTTATCCAGTCGAACCATCGCAGGACTTATAGATTCTCCAACCTTTACTCCTGCAAAAGATACCAGACGAAGATTTTTCCTCTCTTCATCCGAAAGGTAGAACATGGCGAATGGAATGTCGTAAGGACTATTACCAACCACCTGTGCGAAGATTTTACAAATCTCCTCCTTGGTCGTTGACTCCATCGTATCGGCTCCGAGGTTGCGTAACAGATTCAACCGCCGTTCGCCTACCACCTTATCCGTAGTTTCTGTTACCGTAGCAAGCACACCGCCAATTTTGTTCAAGGCGTCCTCATCGGGCACAGGACTATACGCGATCGTGAAGTGGGTTTCCTCCGGAAAACCATGTCTATTCAGCACAACCATCAGGTCGTCCAGCCAGGTGGCCTCGCCTCCATTGAACGGCCGGTCAATCAGTGGTTTCAATGTCGGCCAGATTTCACTCCAACATATCCGCACAGGTTTTCCCAGACCCCATGGATGCTTTGCACCCAGAATCGGTATGTACGCATCATTGTAGATCCCGATGTAGTCTTTACCCCACCAGAGCAACATAGGGAACCGGTTAGATAGCATTAGGCTAACCGTTGTGCGAAGACTTTGTGACCAGGAATCGATTGGACCAAGCGGGGTCTTTGACCAGTCAAAATGTGCAATCAACCGTCCCATTTTACTATTTCGATCCGGGAAGCTTCCTTTCCTGCGATCTTCCTTACTTGCTGCTGATTGCTTTACAGTAGCTTTTACTTTCTTTTGTGCAGACTTTTTGGCGGCTATTTTAGTCTTCATTTACATGCTGTTTATTAAAGCACAAATCTCTCAATGGAAGGTCTGACCAGCGGAGTCCTTATTATTCCCAACACACGCTCAATAATCACTTTCAATTCGCCGAACTCGGTCGGTTTCTTTATATAATGGTCGGCACCGTTTTGATAAAGTCTTTTGATCATCTCCACTTCATACGACGTTGAGAAGATGATCGTCCGCAAGGCACTGAATTTTTCATTCTGCCTGATCTCTACCAAACACTGAAATCCATTTTTACGCGGCATGTTAAGATCGAGAAAGAGTACGTCTGGAAGATTACCATTCAGTGAATGTAATGCCTCCATTAATTGCTCGCCATCGCTTGCAGTAACAAGACTTGTCGGGGCCTGAATTTCTTTAAGCACCTCGACAAACATGAAGTGGTCGTCTTCATCGTCATCTGCGAGAAAAATATGGGCGATATCTAAGACCATAAAAGAGCCATTTTTTTATGAGGCTCCAGACGATAAACTGTAGCCAAATGTCTCTTTGCACTTCATTTGCCAAAGTGAAAATCCTCACTGGAACGCCGTTTTTAAGCAGACGGCCACCTGAATGTGTGGAGTAAATTCCACGGAAATTAGGCCATGTGCTGGACAGAAAATTGGGAGAAAGACAATTCTTTC
>DASVBA010000310.1:0-2656 GCA_036376095.1 Chryseolinea sp. | reverse complement strand
ATCTGCACGGTGGCACTGCTTCTACCAGGCATTATTACGCCCGTTGAGCTGCTTAAAGGACTTTCCAACCAACAGATCATCATCATCTTTCTTTTAGTCCTGGTGACCGCAGGAATCCGGCTCATTTATGGGTCTGAGATCTTCGGCAAGCTGTTCAACCCAAGGCTGAAGCCCAAAGCATTCCTGTTGAGAATGATGTTTACGGTGTCCTCGATGTCGGCATTTCTCAACAATACTCCCATTGTAGCCTTTATGATCCCGTATGTTAAGGACTGGGCTGAAAGGACGGGCCATCCGGCATCAAAATTCCTGATTCCCTTATCCTTTGCCACCATCCTGGGAGGTATGATCACTGTCATTGGAACGTCGACAAACCTTGTGTTAAACGGGTTGATCGCTGAGTATAACCTGCCGCTGTTGGGCGTTGAAGATTTTCTTTACCTGGGATTAATTGTCACTGTTCTCGGTTGGATATACCTCTATTTTGTGGGTTACAATCTCCTGCCATCGAATGAAAATAAGATCGAAGCATTGCGCGAAAATCTTAAAGAGTATATCGTGGAGACCGAGATATTCTCTGGGTCCCCGCTCATCGGCAAGAGTGTAAAGAATGCAGGTCTCAGAAACCTGCAGGACGTTTTCCTGGTCGAGATCATCCGCGATGACAAGATAATTTCGCCGGTATCACCGGAAGAAGTCCTTGAAGGGGGCGACCTGCTGTTTTTCTCCGGCAATACAGCGTCTATATACAATCTTATAAAAGAAGATAATGGACTTCGTGTTCCCAAACAGGATAAGCTGGAAGTGGAAGGCCAATTTCATTTTGTAGAGGCAGTAATTCCGGCTAATTCCAACCTGATCGGGGTTCGTATTAAAGACTCGGATTTCAGAAAAGTTTTCAACGCGTCGATCATCGCCATTCATCGCAATGGTAAACAAGTCCCTGGAAAAGTTGGTGAAATGACGTTGGCAGGAGGCGACTTTTTGTTACTACTGGCGCGTGAGAATCGCGAGCATGCGAACCATGAGCGCGATCTGTTCTTTGTATCAGTACCTCAGAAGATAGCGGCTCCTAAATCCAAAGTTCTTAAATGGGTGGGAGCGGGAGCGTTTGCTGCCCTGATCATAGGGATTACTGGCATTCTTCCTTTGTTCAATGTCTGTGTGGGAATATTGCTGTTCCTTGTTCTGTTCGGCGTGTTGAATATTGCGGAAATCAGGCGTGAGCTGGACCTGAGTCTACTTCTTGTACTGGTTTGCTCGCTTGCTATCGGTGTCGCTCTGGAAAAATCCGGGTCGGCGGCATTTGTGGCAGGTGTTCTAATTGCCGCGGGCAAAACACTTGGACCTGTTGGCGTGCTCGCGGCACTTTTTATCGTTACGATAATATTGACGTCGCTGATTACGAATGCTGCGGCGGTCTCAATAGTATTCCCGATCGCCATGTCGATGGCTCAACAAATGAATCTTCCCTATACGCCTTTTTTCGCGGCTATAGCGTTTGCCGCCTCAGGTGATTTCATGACTCCTATTGGCTATCAAACGAACCTGATGGTGTACGGCCCTGGAGGGTATACTTTTAAAGATTTTCTGCGTGTGGGGACGATCTTTACGCTTATTTATATAGTAGTTTGCGTTGGATTTATTTCCTATTTCTACAAGTTAATTTAAGGTGGACTACATATATCCGATACAAACGAAAGTAACCAAGCAGCAACGTCAGGGACTGATGGGTCAAACTGCCAAGCTGATATGGTTTACAGGCCTCTCGGGTTCAGGTAAATCGACGTTAGCCGTTCAGCTCGAGGCCCAGCTTCATGCGCAGGGATTTAAGACCTACCTTCTCGACGGCGATAACATTCGCACGGGGTTGAATAGTGATCTCGAGTTTACTGAGGAGGGCCGCATTGAAAATATCAGGCGAATAGGCGAGGTGTCGAAGCTGCTTTTGGATGCTGGCATTGTTGTTTTATCGGCGTTCATATCGCCGTTTAAAGCGGACCGTGACAAAGTGAAAAATCTCGTCGGCGAGGAGAACTATATTGAAGTATTTGTTGATGCGCCCATGGAGCTATGTGAGCAGCGTGATGTAAAAGGTCTTTATAAAAAAGCCCGGGCTGGTGAAGTGAAAAACTTCACGGGTATTCATGCACGGTATGAAGTACCTGAAACTCCAGATGTAAGGATTCCAACGGGTAGTCTGAGCGTTGAGGAGTCGATTGATAAGCTGCTTAAGGTCGTTTTGCCAAAGGTGAGTGTGTGAGTGTGAGGGAGTGTGGGAGTGTGGGTGTGTGTGGGTGTGGGTGTGTCTCACCGCAGTGGCGCAAGGGGCGCAGGGTTTCGCAGGGTGGATTGTAAACAACGGATAACCTGCCTGCGCTGAAGGAGCGCGGCAGGCAAGCGGATAATGGATAACGGATAACGAAATGTATTACTTAAGTCATTTAAAGGAACTGGAATCGGAGGCGATATTTGTCATCCGGGAAGTGGTGGCACAATTTGAAAGGCCTGCGTTGCTATTTTCCGGTGGAAAAGACTCCATCGTACTCGCGTATCTTTCGCGGAAAGCATTTGCTCCGGCCCGGATTCCCTTTCCACTGGTACACATCGACACAGGACATAACTTTCCTGAAACGATGGAGTACCGCGATTGGCT
>DASVBA010000309.1:0-3220 GCA_036376095.1 Chryseolinea sp. | reverse complement strand
GACATCCACAAGATCGTTGCAGGGTTACCGAGAATAAGGAAAGTATTTGCCCTTGATCGTTCTGTTTTTGTAAACCACCGGCTCAACAATATCAGCATGGCGGGCATCACCGCACTTTCAACGACCCCTAACATAAATCGGATTACTATCAGTGGCCACTCGTTGCTCAGCATACCCGTGGCAGTGGCCAACGCCCCCCAAAGGATCAAGGACCAGAAGATCAGTTTCTTCGCGCTCTTGTTAGCTGCGTACAACGCTCCGGGTATTTGGAAGAAGAAATAACCAAGAAAAAACAATGAGCCTAGCAGCGACAACATTTGGCCCGTGATATTCAGATCTTCAGCCATTCCCCCAGCAGCACCGAATCCAAAATTTGCCCGGTCAAGATAGGCGAGGCTATAGGTAATAAATGCTACCGGGATCAGTCGGTACCAGCGCGATTTGGCGATTACATTTTCCATCTGTATTTCAATTAGCGAGGAAAGCCATGTGTGCTATATTACTATTTAAAGGGAACTACTACAAATGATTAGCTGCCGGCGAAACCTGAGAGGGCCAGGTCGGAATAAATCCAGTTTCACGCACAAGCCGCGAAGCTGACTGTTTATTCATCATTGTTCATTGCCATACTTCGTCGATTTGTTTCTGCAAGTTGAGTCTGGCGGAGGCAAGCTGTGCGGGCAGATCGGTCCACCTGCATTCCAGCACGATCTTGCCTGAATAACCGATCTTCTTCAACATCGATAGGTATGGACGAAAATCGTCGCCGCGCACTCCGGGTGGAGCGCGATTAAGTTTCTCGGCTATATCGCAATGAATAAGTTTCTTTTTTGTTTTTTCGATCACGGCCGGTCCCTCCCCTTCCATTAGCATGTGATAGATATCTATGCAAAGCCAAAAGTTCTTTTGATCTACTTTGTTTACGACGTCAAAGGCATCCTCTACCGTATTGATAAAATTTGTTTCCGTGCTATTGAGGTTTTCCAGGGCAAGGTCGATCTTATACTTTTTTGCCAGCACAGCAACCTTGCGGGCAATGTAAATGAACTGCTCTTTGGCTTTGTTATGGTCGTAGCCGTCCGGAACGCGACGTGCTCCGCCGCTACCCCATACAACCATTGAGATCCCTGCGCGCTGACACCGTTCAAAGACAGCCTTGGCATAATTGAGAATAGCCTCCTCCTTCACATCGGGCCCTACAAGCTTCATATCTCCCGGCATAAAAATGTTCATCGCGAATACTGTGACGTGAAGATTACGGAATTGTTTCAGCCGCTCGTCGAACTGCTCATCGGAAATCTTGACCGGTGAAAAACATTTCACGATGGACTCAACCAAATATTTATAACCGTTTGCATGAAGAAGGCTGTCCTGTTCAAAGTCACCGACTATACCTATTTCGGGTTTAGTTAGTTTGTGCTGGCCAGATACGGACAATAGCGAGAAAAGGAAAAGGGAAAAAAGTGTAAGCTTCATAAGATAAATATAGGATTAATCTAAATCGGCTCCGGGAAATTACACAGTCGGGAAAAAAATTAGCGCAAGCATTAAGGACTGCCCTTAAGCTTGCGCTACTTAAAATAACACATTGGTTACTTACTTCACGTGCTTGCTCACCACTTTGGCAAGTTCAAACATAGAAATCTGATCTTTACCATCGAAGAGTGGCTTCAGCTTTCCGTCCGCATTGATCATTCTTCTGTTCTTGCTGTCCTGAAGTCCGTTCTTTTTGATATAGTCCCAGATCTTCTTGATCACCTCAGTTCTTGGTACTGCCTTGCTTCCAATTACATCTGCTAGAGTCGGGCTGGGAGTTAGAGCAGCCATGAATGCCGCATTGGGCTTTCTGGCAGATTTCTTCTTAGCTGCTTTCTTAGGTGCTGCCTTCTTCGCGGCTTTCTTTGCAACCTTCTTTGCTACTTTTTTGGCGGCTTTTTTCGCCGGTTTCTTTGCTGCCTTCTTAGCAGCCTTCTTCGCTTTTTTTGCCATAGCGTTTTTAGAATTTAATAGTTAAAAATTAGACACTG
Source organism: Chryseolinea sp. (assembly GCA_036376095.1). Classification (GTDB taxonomy): domain Bacteria; phylum Bacteroidota; class Bacteroidia; order Cytophagales; family Cyclobacteriaceae; genus Chryseolinea. Next base: position 1,193 of record DASVBA010000309.1, on the reverse strand, counting down.
ATTGTTTGTTACTAGATACCTCGAGTTAAACTCGGCTGTGAATATGCTATTCATCAGAATTGTTTTGATAGGACTCACTCTAATAATTACCTCCTAAAAATAGCGGTGTCCTTTAAATTATCCTAATGTACTCTCTCAAGAACGCAATGTTACATCCACGTATTGCGAGATATATCAGCTATTGTATCGTAAGAAAACTATGCATCGTACTTACTCGTAAATGATCGCGGCAACATTGCATCATCACTCACATCTTGTCTCTTCCCATCGAACTATGCTTCAAGCTTTGCTTTAACTTCCATAGTGCTAAAACACGCATTTATAAGGATGAATCGCGAACGCTAACCGGTGATTTTCCCTCTCAAAACACCGAACGCTCATTGACGACTGAACAGATTTTCCATTGGGAAAACCTTCCGTTCTCACCTTAAATGTTCTCTGCTATTCCCTCGTAATTCCCTGAGGAAAGAGTAAAAAAAATCTTTAAAAAAAATTATAAAACACCTGTCATCAGAGGCGTTTATCGTTAAACGTTCTCCGTTAATCCTCGCCGAGGGCAAGGTCTTGGAGATGGTCAGAGGCGTTTATCGTCGTCTGTTATCGTTGATCAACTGCATGGTCAAAGAAACGTGCAGTGGTGTTAATCATCATCCGTTGTCCCGTTAACTGCAACGTCAAAGGTTGTGCTTTGACAGTGCATAGATTTGAGTTCGGTAACCATTACCAATCTTGCGCGCAATCACCTTCACGATTAACCGGCCTGCACATGACTGCGCCTCCGCTATAGGGTGGGCAGGCTAAAGCGATTACCTATGAACGGATAGAGGATCCACTCATTTCTTCTTCAGCATTGGGAACATTCGTCTGAGGTCGGCTTCACTAGGCTGGTTTCCGTACTCGCAGATCTCAAAGGCTTCGGCATGCTGGACCTGAGCGGCGACCTCCTTTCCATACCACTTCTCCCACGACGTTCTTACCTCTGGTGTGATTCTAACTGTACGGTTGGTGGCCAGCCATTGCTCGCGTTTGGAGACGTCTGACGGGACCTGGTCGAGGTATCCACCGATCCATGGCAGCCATTCGTAAACTTGTGACGTGTGAGCGTCCAGGGCATGAATCTTTTGAGCAAATACGGCACTGATATCAACTGCAACGTCCGGCCGGAAGGGATTAGGGCGCTGGAAAAAATCCTG
>DASVBA010000294.1:0-2613 GCA_036376095.1 Chryseolinea sp. | reverse complement strand
CCATTTTTGTTTTTTATCAGTTGATGCAACAGATGACGCAAAACAGATTGAATAAGTTTTCCCTGGTAATTCTGTTGATTGGTGTCGAATATCTGATGTTGAAGTTGTCATTAGGAAGTTGGATTACTTTTTTCGCGGACGCAATTCAGGAAAACACCGACTGGATCCGCTGGAACGTCTACACGGGATACCTGGGTTGCTCCGCCTGGATCGTGTTGGTTAATTTACTTTTTTACCAGGCGGTTTTTAAGAAGGAACGCATCAGTTGGTTCCTGTTGATCCTTGCGTTACTTGCCATACTATTGCCGGTGCTGTATTCTTTTGACCTTACACATAATGCTTTGACAAAAGTGCAGGTTATACGTTTCTATAGGGGTGACGAAAATGGATTAACATTTCCATACTTATCGTACGGAGAATTAATATCACGTACGGGAGCCTGGTTATCAATACTGATCATTATATTCACTTTCGTAAGAGCCAAGACGAAAAAAGTGGCACGTTAAATGCCATCATAAAAAAGATATTACACACGCACACTTATCTGATCCATCGCCAACGATGCAACGGGATTGAACATGAATTTACAGGAACTAGAAAGAAATGTCATTGAAGTTTGCGGCGAGGTCGGCGACTTTATCTACAGCGAAAGCTCTGACTTCGATCGCAGTCGAATCGAACAAAAGAATGGGTTCAACAATCTGGTCTCTTATGTTGATCAGGAAGCTGAACGCAGATTGGTGAAGGTATTGAATAAGATCCTGCCAGAAGCCGGCTTCATTACGGAAGAGGGTACCGTCGAGCAATCAAGGACCAATACTTATAACTGGATAATCGATCCGCTTGACGGGACGACTAACTACTTGCATGGCCTGCCCATCTACGCCGTCAGCGTAGGCCTCACACGTGGTGAGCAACCAGTTTTGGGAGTAGTCTACCACGTTGTGCGCAAGGAATGCTTCTCCGCCATTGAAGACGGAAATGCTTATTGCAATGGCAAGGTCATTCATGTGAGTCCGACGCCGACTTTGAAAGAAAGTCTTTTAGCAACAGGCTTTCCGTACTACCATTTTGACAAACGTGATAATTATCTTGAGATCATCAAGGACTTCCTGGAGAACACACATGGCATCAGAAGGCTTGGCAGCGCGGCTGTTGATCTGGCATACGTTGCCTGCGGAAGAATAGAAGGATACTTTGAATACAATCTAAACGCCTGGGATGTCGCCGCCGGTGTATTGATCGTTAAGCAGGCGGGTGGGGTTGTCACTGATTTTAAGGGAGGCGACAATTACCTGTTTGGGGGAGAACTTTGTGCCGCGAACCGGCTCATGCACGAGGAAATGCTCGAGCTTGTTAAAAAGAGATGGAAATAACGTCTCGTTCACTCCTTACTCAATTACATTCTGTATTTTCACATTTAAAACCAATTAAATTAACACTTCGTTGTATGGGTTTAAAATTCATTAAACAAAAAGGAATGGTGTGGAGATCACTGGCGTCACTAACGCTGGTCTCATTATTGTTCGGCGTCTTGCATGCACAGGATAATCTGACCGACAAATTGCCGGTGGAGCCAAGAGTGAAGATTGGCAAGCTATCAAATGGGCTAACGTATTACATTCAAAAGAACACTAGACCAGAAAAGAAGGTCGAGCTTCGGCTGGCAATAAATGTAGGTTCAATACTGGAAGATGACGATCAGCAGGGTCTTGCTCACTTCACCGAACATATGGCCTTCAATGGCACAAAGAATTTTAAGAAAAATGATCTCGTTTCGTTCTTGCAGAGCATCGGAGTTGAATTCGGTGCCGATCTGAATGCGTATACCGGCTTCGACGAAACCGTTTATATTCTCCCTATCCCCACAGAAAAAAAAGAAAACATTGAAAAGGGATTTCAGATCCTGGAAGATTGGGCCAGCACCGTTGCCTTTGATGGTTCAGAAATTGACAAAGAGCGAGGCGTTGTCCTTGAGGAATCCAGACTAGGTAAAGGAGCGGAAGACCGGATGTTCCGCGTTGTCTATCCTAAAATGTTTGAAGGATCAAAATATGCCCAACGCTTACCTATCGGTAAAGACGACATTCTTAAAAATTTTAAGCACGACGTAATTAGGCGATTCTACCGTGACTGGTACCGACCGGATCTGATGGCGGTCCTGGTCGTTGGAGATATCGATCCCGCTGAAGCGGAGGCACAGATCAAAAAACACTTCGAAAAATTAAAGAACCCGTCGTCACCGCGTCAACGTGCGCTTGCTGAGGTTCCCGAGCGCAAGACGTCAGAAGGAATTGTCGTGACAGACAAGGAGGCGACAAATCACGTAGTAGAGATCTATTACACCTACAAGAAAGCAAAGGAAGAAGTTACCGTACAGGATTACCGCGACTATCTAGTACGTGTTCTCTTTACGTCTATGCTTGGTCAACGCATGCAGGAACTAACGCAGAAGGCTGAGCCTCCTTTCGTTTTCGGGGGAAGCAACGTTGGCGGATGGGCCAGGGGTTATGAAGCTTACCAATCCTTTGCCTATCTGGGCAAAGGTGGAGTTGAACCCGCTGTAAATGCATTGATACAAGAGAATGAACGCGCGCGCAAGTTTGGATTCAC
>DASVBA010000293.1:0-3530 GCA_036376095.1 Chryseolinea sp. | reverse complement strand
GGTGACTGTATCCTTCTAAGTTACAAACGAAGCAAAACGTTTCGCGATCCTGTCGCCTTCCTCCCATGTAATGGGCTTAACAAGATACTCCAACGCTCCGCAGCCAAGGCACTTTTTCTTTTCATTCTCGTTTACAGAAGTAGAGAAGATGATAACGGGGATATCCTTCAGGCGAGGCGTTTCCTTTATTTGCATAAGCACCTGCGATCCCGTTAAAATAGGCATGTTAAGGTCTAGCACCATTAGTTTCGGAAGTTGTGAAGGATCTTCGATTGACTCAAGGTATTGTAATGCGAGCTGTCCGTTGATCAGAAATGTGACTTTATCGTTAATCCCGACAGCGCAGAAATATTCATCGAGCATCATGTGATCCTCCTCATCGTCATCGACTATCACTATCGGCCTTATGTTTTTCAAAGCAGTTGAATTAGATCTCAGCGCGTTTAGACGAGTTACGATTTTGTTAAATGCTCCGACAATAACAGCGTATGGACAACAGACTACGAAAAACAGTGCCATTAACCTCCATCGGATAATAAACGTGATAGGCGCAAAAATTTGCACTTACCTTAAAGCAGGGCAAGTGGTAGTGTAGATTTTTGTTCCGTCTGTGATGCCGGAGAGAATATTCTACAGGACCGGGGGGGGTAGAAGGTATAGGGTATAGAGTATAGGGTATAGGGGGAATAAGGGAATAAGGTATACGGTATAGGTATAGGGGAATAAGGGAATAAGGTATACGGTATAAGGTATAGGTGAGGTTTAGGGTTGGTGGAAAAATTTGAAAGAGATCGATTAGCTTCACGCTGTAAGTTTTACGACATTGCTCATGCTAAGAATGTCCCGAATAACTCGTTTTCCGGAATATTTGCCAATGAAAGGCAGGATCAGTCTCCTGCTACTCCTTTTACTCCTGCCGCTCATCTCTGTCTGTCAACAACGTTGTGGCATTACGGCTTATAGAAACCTTCTTGAAAAAACGCGTCCCCAGGAAAGCGAACAAAAGTTTGAAGAATGGTTGGAACAAAAACAAACTACACAGAAAGTCAGGCCGTCAACGGGGCGGGAAGCAGCCATGGCGTACGAGGTCTCAGTTGTCGTTCATGTGATTCACAATGGTGAAGGTATAGGTCAAGGCACTAATATTTCGGATGCACAGATCCTGTCACAGATTGAAGTTCTTAATCTTGATTTCCAACGACTAAATGTTGATGCGGAAGACACGCCCATGGAGTTCGCGCCCGTTGCCGGAAGTATGGATATAGAATTTGTCCTGGCACAAGTGGACCCTGCCGGTAACCCGACGACCGGCATTAACCGCGTGAAGGGTTCTAAACCGAGTTGGACCATGGCCGATGATGTGCAATTAAAATCACTCAGCTATTGGAATGCGAATAACTACCTGAACATTTGGGTTTGTAATCTCAACGACTTTGCTGGCTACTCTCAATTTCCAATTTCGACTTTACCCGGATTGGAAAATTCTTCCACCGATCCTTTGACCGACGGCATCGTCATCAAGTACACTGCATTCGGATCTTCCGATTATGGAAATTTTGATCTTGGCAATGGATTGGAGAAGGGTCGGACAGCAACGCATGAGCTAGGTCATTTTTTTGGCCTGCGCCACATTTGGGGTGATGAATCAGATTGCGATGGGACTGATTATGTAAGCGATACACCACCCCAATCGGGATCCACGTCAGGGTGTCCAAGCCACCCACAATTGTCGTGTCCGACGTCAAGTCCACGACCTGCTATGTTTCAGAACTACCTCGACCTTACGGACGATGCATGCCTTAATCTCTTCACCAAAGGCCAGGTGGTTCGGATGCGGATCGTTCTTGAAAACAGTCCCCGACGTGCAAGCCTCTTACAGACACCTTCGCAAATTGCCGGCAGACAATTTGAAAAGATATTTTCTCCCAATGACGATGGGGTAAACGATTATTGGAGGTGGAGTGACTATAACAAATATTCAGGATGCAAGGTCAAGGTCTTTAATCGTTTCGGAAGTTTAGTATATGAAATGAGTACTTACGACGGAAGCTGGAACGGGCGGGCTCTGGACGGACGAGCCCTGGAAGAGGAAGCATACTTTTACATAATAAGTTGCGCAGGTAGCCCGGACGTTACGGGAGGTGTTAGAATTGTACGGTAATTGATCAGGTAGTGCGAAAAATTCTGTTAATACTATCAATTTGTTGTGGATCCTGCCTGGCAGTCGGTCAGAATTTGCCCACGTTCAGGCAGTTTAACCTTAATCCATTTCTTTTTAATCCAGCATTCAATGCACTTGATAGCTATACTGAATTGACTCTTATCCACCGGCAACAATGGCTGAAGATCGAAGATGCGCCTGTTGCGTCAGGTATAGCCGCGCAGCTGGCACTGTACTCCCGTGCATCGATCGGGCTTAGTGTAATAACACAGGAATCCGTAGCCCTTAGGAGCACGTTAGCAAAAGCGATATTTGCTTATCGAATTCCGATCTCAAAAAACCAGACCCTGTCATTTGGCCTTACGTTTGGCGTCGGATATAATGATCTTGATCTGGAAGGCGTTGACTATAGCAATGACCCGGCCATCTTGAATGCGTCAGACAATAAAGCCTACGCCGATGGTAGTTTTGGGCTGCTGTATATGTTCAAAGGGCTAAAGTTCGGGTTTGCCCTCCCCCGACTTTTCGGACAACCCTATATAAGTCCGCAGAAACTTGCCGACAATGAGTTTTCCCAACTGCTGAACCAGCTTTATTCACTCAGTTATAAATTTGAAGTATCTCCGGAGCTCATTCATATCGAACCGTATTTCTTTTACAGGCTGGCTCGTGACTATCACAATTCATGGGAGGCATCGACGCTTATATACTTCAAAGAAAAACTATGGACGGGAGCTTCCTATCACAGCACACAAGGAATAGCATTTATTGTTGGTATGGCCATCAATAAATTCCGGTTTGGTTATAGCTACGAACTCCCTCCCACAGAAGGAGAATTTACCTCCACCAGCTCTCATGAATTGCAGCTCAACCTTAAAATTGGCGAGAAGAAAACGCTGATAAGAAAACCTAACTACGAGCAGTAACCACCGGGTCAGACGCCGCAACTTTGAAGGGAAATATTCCCATTTTGGTCAACAATTTTCAAGTGCGTGAGTTCGTGCATTTTACGAATAGCCGCAACCGAACGTTCCAACAACAATCTTAGCGCTCAATGACTATGGTCATCACGTCCGGCTCGCTGGAGCCATACATTTATATCCTATAACTAAACTCAAAATGGTATGAAATCTATCGATTGGCTTTCTCTCACAAGCATAAAACTGTCGAGAGTGCTAGGTATCGCAGCGTTGGTTGTTTTTGCCTTTGCATGTTCAGATGGTTCTGAAGATCTGGCAACGCCCCCTGCCGATGCTTCAGCGAAAAAAAACAACCTTAACGCGCAGAGCAACGGTGGCTGCGAAAGTAGTAAGGACGATTACGTCATTTCAGTCGTTAACGAGGATGGTACGCCGGACGACGGTGCTTC
>DASVBA010000289.1:0-4003 GCA_036376095.1 Chryseolinea sp. | reverse complement strand
TATCAGAAAGCCATTGCTCTGCCCTTGCTCAACAATTCACTTTAACGGAATTGACCCCTCGAAACCATAACTAAGAATTAATGATCGCAGTTACTGGTGCAAACGGACTTCTCGGAAGTTATGTGGTGAGAACCCTCCTCCGGAACGAGGAACCATTTCTCGCTATTAAGCGAAAAGGTAGCGACATATCTTTGTTGGGCGATGTAAATGAAAAAATCACATGGTGTGACGCAGATATTCTTGACGTTGTCTCATTGAATGATGCATTCAAAAACGTAACCCACGTAATTCATAGCGCCGCCGTCGTGTCGTATAATCCAACGCGGGCAAGGCAGGTAATGGACGTGAATGTTCAGGGCACACGAAATGTCGTGAACGCGTGCCTTGCAAATGGGGTGAACCGTATCGTGCACGTCAGCTCGGTCGCAGCACTGGCTGCTCAAAAGGGCCAATCAACCGTTACAGAAGAAAATAAATGGGTAGAGAGCCAATACCAGAGTGTCTATGGGAAGTCAAAATATCTTTCTGAACTGGAGATATTCCGCGGACAGGAAGAAGGCATCAGTTCTGTAATCGTCAATCCGTCTCTTATACTTGCAGATGCAAACTGGGATAACAGCAGTGCGCAGGTTTTTAAATACATCTGGAAACAATCACCTTTTTATTCTGATGGAGCCGTTAACTACGTGGATGTTGTTGATGTAGCAAAAATAATTTACGCGCTGCTGAGAATGCCGGTCGAAGCCGAACGTTTCATAGTCTCCGCCGGCAAGATCTCTTATAAGGAATTATTTGGATTGATTGCGAAAGGATACGGAAAAAAAACTCCTTCTATACGTGTTACTAAAACTTTTCTTAGAATAGGCGCTTATTTCGAGATGCTGCGAGCAATAGTATCCGGTGCAGAACCGCGTTTAACCAAGGAAACTGCCAGGATAGCGGGGGCTGACTATCTCTTTGAAAACCGTAAAATCGTCAATCACCTGAATTTTGAATTTCAACCGATTGATAAAACCTTGCAAAGATGCTGCAGACATTACATGGAGAAAATGAATGCTAAAAAATAGACCAAAACGTCTTAGTTTTACACCAGATTTTACCTTATTTTAGGAAAACCTTTTTAGTCCATGGCGAAAGAATATCGTAAAAGAGAAGAAGGAAATGAGCTGATAAAACGATTTGAAGACCACCTCCGGAAAAAGAAAGCAGAATTTTTTGATTTAGATGCCTACGAACAGATCATTGATCATTACATGTTGCGTAGCAAGCATAACAAGGCATTACAGGCTGTAAACCAGGCCATCAGTCAATACCCGTTTTCCATCGAGCTAATCACAGTCAAGGCGCAGATCCTTTCAAACCTGGAGGAGTATGGCCAGGCGCTTGAGCTTCTGCATCACGCTCATTCGTTACAACCAAATGATCCTGAGATCTACCTCACTAAGGGATCAATCCTTTCATTGCAGGGCAATCACCTCGAGGCAATTGAAAACTATGAGAAGGCATTGCTGCTTGCTGATGACAAAGATGAGGTATACTACAGCATCGGACTGGCCTATCAAAGTATCGATGACTATCAACAAGCAATAGAAGCTTACAAGAAGTCGATCGAGATCAACATTAACCACGAAGGTTCATTGTATGAGCTTGCATTTTGTCTTGATGTGACAGGGCAATTGGAAAGCAGCATTGAGTATTATCAAAAGTTCATCGACGAAGATCCTTACTCAACAGCCGCGTGGTATAACCTGGGTATTGTTTATAATAAACTTGAAAAGTATGCCGAAGCCCTTCAGGCTTATGATTATGCAATAACTATCGACGAAACATTTGCGTCAGCCTATTTCAATACGGGCAATACTTTTATGAATATGGGGGAGTATACAAAAGCTCTCGATTCATTCCGCAAAACTTTAGAGATTGAAGGACCAAGTCCTGAAGTGTACTGTTGCCTTGGCGCCGCTTATGAAAGTCTGGAGCAATACGAGCTGGGACTAAAATATTTTCAAAAGGCCACTAAACTGGATTCGCTTTATGATGAAGCATGGTTTGGGGCAGGTGCTTGTCTTGAGAAACAGGAGAAGTGGTATCAGGCGCTGCATTTTTACAACAAGGCATTAAAGATAAATACCGAAAATGCCGAGTACTGGAAGTCTGTGGCTCATGCGGAGTTTAAAGTTGGCAATACGGTGTCAAGTATCGATGCCTACGAAGAAGCCAGCAAGCTCGAGCCCGAGGATAAAGAGATCTGGTTGAATTGGTCCTTTATCTATTACGAACAAGGCGATCATGAGAAGGCAATTGAAACGTTGTCAATAGGATTTGATGAGATTCCCGATGACCCCGAGATTTTTTATCGGATGACGGTCTACCTTATAGAAGCTGGTCGGTTTAAAGAAGCCTTTAATTATTTGGAAAATGCTTTAATTTTGGATTTTGATGGCCATACTGCATTGTTTGATTTTTTTCCAAAAATTGAGACTCAAAAGGCTTTGTATAAAATAATCGAACAGTTTAGAAAAGAGAACAGCTAATGAACTACGACCTAAAAAACCTGCCTGAGCGCACCAAAAAGCCCAGGCAATACGGCTTTACTATGGCTATGGATAAAGGCCTGAGTATTCGAGAAGCCGAGGATTTTGTCAGCCTTTCCGCGGACTATGTTGATATCGTAAAACTTGGGTGGGGTACATCGTTTGTAACTCCCAATCTTAAGGATAAAATAAAAGTTTATAAGGATGCCGGTCTTCCCGTCTACTTTGGCGGTACACTGTTCGAAGCATTCGTGATCCGCGATCAGTTTGAAGAGTATAGAAAGATACTCGACAAGTTTGAGATGACCTTTGCAGAAGTATCCGATGGGTCTATGGATATCGATCATGATAAGAAATGCGATTACATAACCAAGCTGGCCGAACAGGTAACCGTATTATCGGAAGTTGGATCAAAAGATGCCGACAAGATCATTCCACCTTATATGTGGATCGATTTGATGCAAAAGGAATTGGACGCGGGCGCGTGGAAGGTTATAGGTGAGGCGAGAGAGAGCGGTAACGTAGGTTTATTCAGATCAACGGGTGAAGTACGCTCGGGACTTGTGCAGGAAATTCTGACGAAAATTCCTTTTGAAAAAATTATATGGGAAGCTCCTCAAAAAGCACAGCAGGTTTGGTTCGTTAAACTGCTTGGAGCCAACGTAAACCTGGGCAACATTTCACCGGAAGAGATTATCCCATTGGAGACTATCCGGCTGGGTTTACGTGGTGATACCTTTTTGCATTTTCTCGGTATTGAAAGAAAGAACACCAACACTGCACCACCCTTCGAGGTTGATTAATGCCGTATCGAGTTGAGACGCCTTAAAGACTATATTCTCCTTTATGTAAAAGGTCTGAGTATGGGAGTGGCAGATGTCATTCCAGGGATGTCGGGAGGTTCGGTGGCTTTTATTACAGGTATCTATAGCGAAATGGTGCATGCGCTAAGATCGATCGACCGGGAAGCCTTCGAATTGGTAACAAAAAAAAGATTCCGTGATTGCTGGACAAAAATCAATGGGAACTTTCTTGTCGCGCTCTTTGCTGGTATAGTAACAAGCCTGTTGACTATTGCACGACTGGTGACGCATCTGCAAACCAAGTATCCGATACTGGTTTGGTCGTTTGTATTCGGCTTGATCCTGGTGTCAGCGCTGCTTGTTCTCCGCGACATTAAAAAATGGAACGTGGGTGTTGTCGCGGCATTTTTCTTCGGCGCATTTGTGTCATACGGAATTACGTTGTTGTCGCCTGTCCAAACACCGGCGTCGATATGGTTCGTTTTTCTGACTGGCCTCCTTTCTGTGTCGGCTCTGCTGATTCCAGGATTGTCAGGGGCATTTATATTGTTGCTTCTTGGCAAATACCAGTATATGGTCAATGCTTTGATCAGCTTTAACGTTGTGGTTATCCTTGTTTTTTTAGGGGGATGTGTGGTAGGATTGATAGGATTCTCCAGATTTTTG
>DASVBA010000288.1:0-3063 GCA_036376095.1 Chryseolinea sp. | reverse complement strand
ATGAATGGATTTGTACCTTTCACCTCGTTTAAACCCATCGACGATTGCCCGATGAATGGAGTGATCAAAATTTTGAATGAAATAGCTTTTCATAACTGCTTGACCTTCGAATCCTCCCGTCCACCATTCCATATCTCCGGTTTCCCCATTGATCAGTGCGATGGTGCAATTACCTTCGATTCCCAGCTGATGTAACTGATCAGAAATCGTCCACGCCACGTCGTGAACCTCGCTACTGACGTGCATAGCCATTGTTCTTGCCCTGACGCGCTCTAACGCCAGCTGTATCTGCGATTCTCTCGCCTGCGCTTCAGCCTTCTGCAGGTCAAGGAAGCGCGTGTACGTTTGTTCAAATGTCTTGGCAAAACGAACTAATATGCTTTCCTCCTCTCCTGTAAGCGGCGAAGTAGTGAACGTCATTAAATATCCCTGCGCAAAGTTTGCGTTGGTAAAAGTCAACTTGTCAGGAAGTTTTGTAAAAATGTCTTTTGAAATATGACTTGCAACCTGCTCACTTAAAAATTGATGATGTCGGCGGTTCTCTTCACTCTCCAGTTTTTTTCGATGCAACGGTTTCTTTTCCTTCCAACTATCGTAACGCTCATTTAATATCTCATCACCTACAAGCGGAAAGTCAAGCAATTGAGGAACCAGCGTCCCATCCGGCAACACCGTCCATCCGGACTGCGTTTTCTTTTCTTCATTTGGAAACATGAACGCACAGGTGATCATCTGTACACCCAAAGAGAGAAATTGTTGATGAAGCAATTGAGAAACCTCCGCAAGCTCCGTGCTTCGTTGCATTGCCATGGTACGTGCACGCAACCGCTCGAGCGCCGCTTCGATCTGCGCTTCCCGCGCCTGCTCCTCCGCTTTCTGAAGATCAAGGAAACGCGTATAGGCCTGCTCGAACACATTAGCAAAGCGGATCAATATTTCATTTTCTTCATTCGAATAATTGACAATGTCATGATTAATGAGAAAAAGAAACACATTCTTCAAAATCACAACGGTTCTTGTCATCGCCGTTCTGCTTAACAAGTATTCCCGGCTCTTTTGTGAAAACATTTCCGGGTTGTGATCGATGACATGTTGATACCAGGCCTTGATCTCGTCAGCATCAAACGTGTCGGTGAAAAAATTCCTTTTCCCCCGATGGGCGGATTTCAACCTGATGTATATAGAAAGATCCCGATATGGCGCATAAATCTTAATTGGCGTTTCTAAGTCCGGCGCCGCTACCCAAAAATCCATATCAAACGAGCTGCTGTTCTTGCCAAAGCTCACCGTACCAAACTTGAGACCTACATGTTGCAATTGTTCACAAACAACGGTGATAACTTCCAACAGCTCTTCACTTTTATGCATGGCCATTGTGCGGCTTCTTACTCTTTCTAACGCCGCCTCTATCTGAGCTTCGCGAGCCTGGGCTTCGGCCTTCTGAAGATCAAGGAAACGCGTATACGCTTGTTCAAACACCCTTGATGCTCTTTTTAACACTTCAAAGTCAGCTTCGCTGTAGAGAGTCCCGTCCCAACTATCCGCGAACACGGCTGACCTCTTTTCAGGAATAAAACACACCGTATGGATCTCACTGCTCAGAATGAAGTCCCGATCTTTTTCGGGGACCGTGACAAGGTCGTTATGCGCAAATACATAATTGAACCATCTGTCTTTTTTGTCTTTGGAGTAGACCTTGTTGAAAATGATCTCTCCCTTCGTCATCGCCTGCCACAAATCACGATGACAGGTATCTGCATTCATCATTTCTTCGTCGTAAGGCAGAAGAATTTTGGGTGGTTCATCGCTCAGTTTATTGCCGGGCCAAAAGATCGAATCTTTTGTTTTAAAGTCGAAAAGTTGTATCGCCACTGTTCCGTGCTGTACTTTTAATTCATCCAGCTTTTTAAACATGATGCCGACAACCTCTTTCAGCTCGTCGGAGTGATGCATGGCCAACGATCTGCTCCTGATCTTTTCCATGGCTCCTTCTATCTGAGCTTCGCGCGCTGCGGCTTCAGCCTTCTGAAGGTCAAGGAAACGAACGTAGGCTTGTTCAAAAACTCTGGAAAATCTTTTGAGCAGCTCGAAATCCACTTCCGAGGTGAGGTGTCCTGACCAGCTATCAAATCCAATGACGGAGTTTTTTTCCGCGGCAAACGTCACGGTCCAGTTATTTGCTGCAAGCATTAGATTCGATACGTCTTCAGGAACTTTATCCCGGTTGTATTGAATAACATGGAGCGAATAGTCGTCCTTCGCTTTTCCTGAATAAGCTTTATTTAGATAGTGCTCCCCATTTTCTATCGCCCTCCACAGATCTTTAGCGACTTGGTTTTTTGAAAAATCATCGCTGAAAGGAAGACTGATCTTTACGGGAGCTTCCAACACGTGGGCAGCCACCCAGCAGTCCATACTGCGTTTTACCCTATCAAACGTATAGATGAGTGCCCCATCAAAGACAACCCCAAGTTCTTCCAGTTTATCGAATAAGACTGCCACAACATTTTCGAGCTCGTCGGAGTGATGCATGGCCAGCGACGTGGAACGGACTTTTTCCAAGGCCGCTTCTATTTGTGCTTCGCGGGCCTGAGCTTCGGCTTTTTGGAGATCAAGGAAACGCGTATAGGCTTGTTCGAAGACTTTGGCCAGCCGCTTTATCAAGTTTAACTCCTCTGTTGAAACCACTTTCCCCGACCAGTTGTCCACTACCAGTGCAGAGTTCTTTTCCATTGCCACAGTAGCAGTATAACTAGGTGCGCTACGATGGAATTCCGTGGCGCTCAACGGTAACTCGTTATACCTTGCGACGTAGCTGAAGAACTTGTTCTTTTCATCAAATGAATAAGTCTTGTTAATGATATCAACTCCCGCCTGTTTTGCAGACCAAATATCTTTGATGTACAAACTGTCCTCGAACTCATGCTCGTAAAAAGGAAGTTGTATAAGCGCCGGTTCTGATATTTGGCCAGGCGCAGCGACCCAGATAACGGAACTCTTCGTTCCCTCAGTAAATAATTGAATACCCAGCCCATCAAACACAAGTCCGAGGTCTTTCAATTT
>DASVBA010000287.1:0-5223 GCA_036376095.1 Chryseolinea sp. | reverse complement strand
CCGCATTGATCTTGACGGTGTTCTCCATTTGCAAATAGTGATTGCTGAAGTAAAGGATATTATAAAGGAGGGAGGTGACAATATATACGATGCCAAAGGTCAAAACCTGCGTAGTGCTAATGCTGAAGCCAACTATGTATTTAAAATACAGATTCAATCCGATAAAGACCAGTCCAACTGAAAATACAGTGGCGATAATCAATTGAATGGCTATCCTCATTCCTCTGTATTGCCGGGGAAGAAACCGGTCAAGTAACAATATTATGATCCTCATCGATTCGTAGGACAAATAAGTGAACACGATGTTGCTGTATACTTCCTCGCTGCTGTAAAAGTCGTTGACTTGTGTGACGTTGTTGTTGACGAGAAGGATCAGGAAGTAGCTGAGAACGCCATACACCGCAGGGGCTATCAGTCTGAAAAAGGGGTTATGGATGAAGTACCTTTTCATCGTCAGGCAATATGCTTGTGTTCAAGTGAAGAGTCCCATTCCTTTTGGTGGAGCACCGGCAGCGATACGCTGAACTTTTCGTCATCCCTGATCTCGATTTTCTTGTTTGTAAAGAACTCGTAGCGCTTTCTGATGTTCTCCAGTCCTACACGGAAAGATTGCACATTAGCTGAAGGTTCATTTTTGGTATTGATAACCTTTAAATACATGTTATCCTGTGCTGTAATATAGATGAATAACTTTCTATCCGAGCTGATTGTGTTATGCTTAACCGCATTTTCCACGAGGATCTGAAGAGTTAGCGGCGGAATCTTGCTATTCATGATGTTTGATGGCAGATTGATCTCGACATTGAGCTGCTGTTGAAACCTGATCCTTAATAGGTAGTAGTACGATTGAACAAAATCAACTTCATCTTTCAGGGTAACGAAACGTTTTTGCTGGGTCGACAGAATATATTGATAGGTTTGGGCGAGCCGCCGAATGAACTGTTCAGCCGACGGAGTGTCCCGATAGATCAGGGATGAAATTGTGTTCAGGCTATTGAAGAGATAATGGGGACTCAGTTGATTTTTCAGCGCTTCGAACTGAAGTTCCAGCTGCTTGCGTTCACGTTGCAGATTCTCAAGTTGAGCAACGGCATATTGCTGATAAGAATACAACAATGCGTAAATTATGTTGTAGATGAAAATTGCCGTCATTATCAGGATAAGGGATTTGATCTTCAGGTCCTCATCCTGCGCCGAAAATGTTGTCCAAAAAACCGTAGAGCCAAAAACGGCAAGTATGATTGACGAGAGGCTGAAACAGAGGGCAACGGCAATCAGGTAATCGATGACCAGCCCCAAAGCATAGCGGCTTGCAAAATAGTTTCTCCAAGGGATCCATTTGTCGAGGGCAATGTTGGTGAAATAAAGCCCGACACCACAAAAACCTCCAATGACGCCGCTGACAACAAAGCCGGAGAAATTCTTAACAGAAGGAATACTGCCGGTTTCGCTGAAGTGAAGATAGGTATACAACAAGGCTGCTACCGACCCGGATACGAGTATAACGGTTCCAATTCTGCGCAGAGATGAATTCATATCAAAATACGCCGAGTTGAGCCATGTCATACTCTAATTTAGGTAGAAAAATCATTGATCGAGAATGATCCAGCCTGGTTCCGGTGAACAGCTCAACGCTCATGCAACGGCGTCAGTGGTTAATCAATCGCCTTGATTGCGCGTCCATAGTATGTTTCGGAGTCAATGCCCTTAGCGGCGGTTCGATAAGCATCTTTGACCGCTGCATCGCTTTCCTTTACCTGTCTCGATAGGCTGAGCAGGATTTCACTGAGATAATGGTCCGAGTTGACATTAGCGCTCGCCTTCAGGATATCGATCAGCTGATTTTTGCTAAGTTCTTTTTTAGCAGCAGTTCTTAAGACATCACTTGCGTAATTTGCGGAACTGAAGTTACTGCCAACGTTTACTAG
Organism: Chryseolinea sp.; assembly: GCA_036376095.1. Lineage (GTDB taxonomy): Bacteria > Bacteroidota > Bacteroidia > Cytophagales > Cyclobacteriaceae > Chryseolinea. Next base: position 3,295 of record DASVBA010000287.1, on the reverse strand, counting down.
TAGTTTGAATGATTCGTCAGACAACTTCTGATGCTCAAGAATATTCTTAAGCACTCCTGAGGCATAGTAGTCTGAACGTATGGATTCCTTAAGTTGATTGATCATCCGGATCTGGACATCGTTATCCAATGTGGTGTGCTCCGCCATATTGTTGAATACGGTAGATTTGTAATAGTCTGAGTCGACATCTTCAAGCGCGTCAACGGTGTTTTTCTGTGACTCATTGGACAAACCTGTTCTTTTTATCGCTTTATTCAACACCTGTGTGGTGTAATAATCCGACGAAATACCCTTGGACACATGGATCAGCTCCTTGACAGATTCTTCCTTTAGCTCGCTTTGTTCCAGGAGTGTATTCAAGACAACAGACAGATAGTAGTCAGAATCGATTTCCGCCGCCGAGTTGAGAATTATCCTTACTTGTGCCGGGGATCCAGCTAATTTTCTTGCTGCTTCCTTCAGGACTACGGATTTGTAATAAGCAGAACCTATCTTCTTTGTGCCCTCAAGAAACGCATTCGCGGCTTCCGGCGTTGACAACATCCTCGTGACATTGCTTTGAAGAACAGTAGAAAGATAATAATCTGAGTTGATGGCATCAGCTATACCCGTTATTGCACGAGGAAGTTCGGAAGTAGGTATATTTTTTTCTAACAACAACTTTGCGTAATGAGCAGCGGTGTAATCCCCTTCAAGCCTTGACAACTCGGCAACAACTCCCGGGACACCGTCTTTTGCATAGATCCGGTTGACCCGCCCTTCCGCGCCCAACGTGGTCGACCTTACAATTTCAGGGAGAATTTCGGCCAGCCAGTTTCTTCCATGAGGGTCCCATTCCATTTTATTTCGTCCCTCATAATATTCCTTTTTTATCTTGCCGCCACCCAGCGATTCGATTACAATGGCACGTTTGCTCCCAAATACTGTTTTTGTGATCTCAAGGTAGCCGTCATTAGATATGCTCTTTATATCACGGTCATCTTCTGTCACCTCAATCTTGCCTCTTGATTCAATATTAAAACTTGTCACGCCGCTTGAATTCTTCCAGCGATGAACTCCATTATAGGAATGGGAAACGCTTGCCTCGCTGCTTCGCGAAGCGCTTTCCTCCTGAGCAACAGACGGAATTCGAAGGGTTGTAACGAGGATGATGAGTAAAAACGATTTCATTTGACGGTACAGGTTCATAAATGGACTGTGTTTCTAACACTAATACGGCGCAATTAGGCGCTTCGGATGCCAGGGGAAAAGGGTTATGTAACGAACTGTTAGACGAGTGTATTGAACCGTGGGTGGGGTGGGAGATTCTAAACCGGTGGCAAGCGCAACTAAGAATTAATGGGCTAGCGGAAGCTGTTGGCAGCTGAGAGTTAGTCGTTATCCGTTATCAGTTAATCGTGGGCATGGGACATCGGATTTCCCGGCGTAACCTCTGCGTTCCTGGCGTCTCTGCGGTGAACACTCACGCACCGACACCTGCACGACGATTAACAGATAACGATTAACGGAAAACGATTTCCCGCCACTCGTGTATTCGATTTGAAAGTCTCACAGAAACATGCCTATCTTGACCGTCCCGATAAATTATCGGGATGCCTAAACAAACTCCGAATGAAGAAGACGTACTTTAAGTATGTGAGGCGAACGTTTGCGTTGACCTTAATGTGTCTATCCACTCTTGGATTCGCGCAGGACGAACGAAAGCTTGGACCCGTAACACGGTCGTACGCGATCACCCAGGCGACCATCGTCCAGGGACCCGGAAGAAAGATTGAGAAAGGAACTGTGCTGATAAAGGATGGACTGATCACGGCCGTTGGACAAAATTTGTCTATACCCGCAGACGCTATTCTGATCAAAGGTGACAGTCTCTATGTTTATGCCGGTTTTATCGATGGGCTTTCCAGAGTTGCCGTGTCCCGCCCGAGAGAGGATTTGTCAAAAGAAAAACCAAAGGATCCGGGAAATCCCACTCCTGAACGTGCAGGAATAACACCTCAACATGATGTTCGAAATTATCTGAATCCATCGGATAAAGCTGTTGAAGAGTTGAGGGCAATAGGGTTCACTACCGCCCACGTTGTGCCTCATGGAGGTATGCTTCCCGGGAATGGGTCAGTCATTTTTCTTGGTGGCAGTTCCCCGGATGACATGGTTGTTGTGTCAAGATCTTCGTTGTATTCGGAATTGACGCCCGCCGAACGCGTTTATCCCAATACAGTTATAGGTGTGATGGCAAAATGGCGCGAGTTGTACCGCCAGGCCTCGCTTACCAAATCGTATGAGTCCACCTATGCATCCAACCGAACTGGCATTGACCGGCCGGCGATGGATCGAGTGTTAGAAGCATTTTATCCTGTCATCGATAAAAGAATCCCTGTATTGTTCAGAGCAGACAAGGCGCTTGATCTGCATAGGGTACTCGCGCTGCAAAAAGATCTCGGATTCGCGCTGGTGGCTGTAAACCTTAAAGAAGGATGGGATGCAATTCCAAAAATAAAATCGTCAGGTGCAAAGGTGTTCTTAAGTCTTGAATTGCCGGAAGAAAAGAAAGAAGAGAAAAAAGACGAGAAATCAGGGGCGGATTCTCCATTTACAGATTCCCTGGAAAGAAAGGCACTTGAAAAGAGAAGGGCGGACTTTGTTGCATTGCATACGGGCCAGGCTTCCTCTTTTCAAAAGGCTGGTGTTGTATTTGGATTTGCAACATTGTCCGCAAAAACGAAGGACATACACGCCAACCTTCGACGGATTATCCTCGCCGGACTAACGGAAGATCAGGCGCTGGCTGCTCTTACCACAAGTCCTGCATCGTTGCTGGGACTATCCGATCGTTTGGGCTCTGTTGATGCGGGTAAAGTGGCCAACCTTGTCATCAGCCGGAAACCATACTTTGACGAAAAGTCAAAGGTGCAATACGTTTTTGTTGACGGGGTGATGTACAAAATTGAATCCAAGGAGCCTGAAAAGCCTGCTGAGAAAAAAACTGATAAGCATTAATTAAACGCATTGCAGAAAATCGAACACGCTAACTGAGCATAAGTCCAAACCATGAGAAAACTTTTTTATATCGGTTTAGTATTAATCCTGAGTCTAAATGCCCGGGGACAGGTCGAACGCGGCAGTGTACTTATCAAGGGGGGTACATTACTCACCATCACCAAAGGAACACAGGAGAGCACTGACCTGTTGATCAAGGACGGAAAAATTACACAGATCGGAAAAAACATTCCTGTACCGCAGGGAGTAAAAGTGATTGATGCATCGGGTATGTACGTCATGCCAGGAATCATCG
>DASVBA010000280.1:0-4397 GCA_036376095.1 Chryseolinea sp. | reverse complement strand
GTCGGCTACGGTCACGTTGTGCGTAACGACTGGAACTGGTGGCGGCGCTTGCGCAGCCTGTTGCTTCTTTCCACACGCCGCCGTTATTGTTAAAAGTGCTATCAAAGAAAAGTGTTGAATACTTATTGACATAGGGTTGGGTGTAATTTCATTAATAATTGATTTGTCCAAGCGCTCGTTGCACGTCCATCTTACTGGCCAGCACTGAGTACAGAGCATTGAAATAATTTATTCTAGTGGTTCTCAGGTCCGACTCGGCGATCGTTACATCGAGATAGGGCCGTATTCCGTTCTTGTATTGAAGTTGGATAACATCGTAGACCTCTTTGGCGAGGTCGACATTTTCTTTCTGGGCAAGATAGGTGGCAAGATTGCTCTTATAAGAAGCCAACGCGCGGGTATACTCGGCGTTAAGCACATTTTGCAGGTTCTTCAGACTCCAGTCCAACCTTTTGCTCGTCCACTTTTGCTCCTGTATTTTCGAAATGCGTTTTCCACCCTGAAAGATCGGAAAAGCCAACGTTGCACCGACGTAAGAATACGGGTACTTATTATCATACAGCTCACTAAACTTGTTGTTCTGATAGTTTAATATGTACGCACCATAGAGGGACAAGTTCGGCAGCAAAGCCCAGTTGGCGTACTTTACATTTGCCTCCTGCAGCTCCCTTTGCGTGTAGAGCATCTGATAGTCTATGTGCGCCGTATAGTTAAGCTCCTGTAATGTATCGAGGGTTACCTCGCTTTCCATTTGTAAAGTGTCGTACCGGATCGTAAGGTCTGAATCCGGAGGATAACCTATAAGAGACTTCAGGTACTCTATTTTGAACTTCAATTGCTCTGTATTACTTTTCAGTGCAGCTTCGGTATTGCTTAGCTGGATCGTTGCACGTTTGTAATCCGTTTTATCAGCAACACCGGTCGTATATCGGCTATACGCATCTTTCACGCTCCTTTGAAGCCTTATGATCGATTCCTCACTAACCTTGATCTGCTGCGAAGTGGCCAGAATGTCATAGAACGCCTTTGTCACGTTAACTACGACATCTATTTTGCTTCTGCTTGTATTCTGACTTGCATAGATCCTCACCTTTGATGCAGTGCTGCTAGCCAATAACACATCGCGGTTGAACAGGTTCTGCGTGGCAGTGAATTGCGTCGATGATGTATTCTCAACACCAAATCGAATAAGGTTTCCTCCAATTATGCTCGACTGAAGGTCAGTAAAGTGCTGATAGTTGTAAGTAAAATTTATCTGTGGATACCAGTCAGCAAGCTTTCCCTTTATGACTTTGTTCGTGATCTCCTCATCTGTCAGCGCCTGCTGCACCGCGGGCTGATGGACAAGCGCATATTGCACGACTTTATCCAATGAAGCGTCTTGAAGCAGACTGTCCTGGACGGCTTCCTGCGCAGTCGCTGCATGAGCAATGAAGATCCCGGTGAAAAGTATTGAGTATTGAATGGATTTAATGGCTCGGTTAAATGACATAAAAAATTCTTATGGGCGGTTGTGATTTAAGTTGCTATAAGCTACTAATTCAGGCATGTCCTCATTGAAGATGGTTCGGTATATGATCTGTTTGCGGTCAAGCAAAAATTTGCGATAGGCAGCATCCGTCATTCCATGAATCGTTTGGAGAACTGCCTTGGCAAGCAGTGGATAATTGCACAACGCAGACAGGTTGATCATAAAATGTTCAGCAGTGATCGGAGCAATTTTGCCATTGCTTATTTCCCGCTCGAGCTCTTCGCGAATAAGGTCGCTGGATTTAACACGGTCCATCGAACAGAACACTTCCACTTTCTCCGGACTTCGTGCCGTCTCACTAATGATAAAATTATCTAGGTAAGGGTATGTCAAACCGTAATCGACGATGGTGTCTATGAAGTTTGCAATTTTCTCACGGAATGGGATCCCTGACGTAAGGACCATCCTCACTTTCTCTTTCTTCTCCTTCAAGGTCTCGTGCAATAACAGATCAAGCAATTGCTCACGTGAGCGGAAGTAGTAATGGATCAACGCTCTGTTAACGCCTGCTTCATCCGCGATTTCCTGCGTCGTGGCATCGAGAAAGCCCTTCTGAAAAAACAGGATCTTCGCTTTTTGCTTGATCAGGTTCTCGGTTTGTATTTCGTCGGCAGCCATTGGCTTTTTTGTTTAACAAATTTGTTAAACGCAAAATAACGCTGTCAGGGTTCCAATACAATGTGAAAACTTTAAAGGTTGAAGATAGAAACCTATGCTAACGATTGTGCGGGCAAGTAAACATGGAGCTTGTTGAATGCTTTACCTGAAGGGCATGTAATTCAATATTCAAGCGAGACATGAACCTTTTTGCCTGTTTTGACCAACATGGACGGCGTATTCGCTAGTATGATTTCACCCGAACAATTAACCTGCACCTCATCATGAGTTCCAAAGTAATTGACGGCAACTACCTTTCCGGCGACGCCGCGCTTTTGCTTAAGGTGGATCTTGAAGGCCTCCGGGCGGATGATCAACTTCTTGCGCAGGGATTGTTCGCCAAGATATTTCGAAAAAATACTTTTCCTTGGATCTATGAGCGTATAGTTGCCGAGAAGTCCAGCGGTATATTCCGTGGAGGGCTGTTGATAAATGGATTCAGCAGTACCTTTCTGCAAGATCCGCCCTTCTTTCATCACAACGATCGTATCGGCCCAGGGAAGTATGTCTTCAGGATCATGGGAGACAAGGATGATCCCTATCTTAAGCTTTGCTTCTATATCAGCAATAACAGCCTTTAAGATTGCTTTATGGCCGCGGTCGAGATTGGAAAAGGGTTCATCCAATAACAGGATTTTTGGATTAGTGATCAGCAATCGTGCGATGGCAATGCGTTGTCGTTCACCGCCGGAGATGTGATCGGTTTTCCGGCTGTATAGATGATCGATCTGGCACACCTCAAAAATCCTGTTCGCTTCATCCTGGGACAGAGTTCGAGAGTATTCCAGTACCTGCTCAATCCTCAGGAATTTAGGAAGCTCAAAATCCTGCGACAAATAACCAACTTCGCGATGACCGGGGACTAATTGTTCGTCAGCACCCGATAACATCCGGCCTTCGTACAACACTTCGCCGCCATCGGGTTGAAGTAGACCGGCTATGATCTTCAACAGCGTACTCTTTCCGGAGCCCGTCTCGCCTATTATTGCGATACGTTGACTGCGACGTTGCGAGAAGGTCACATCGTTTAATATTGGGCCGTCATCGCCGTACTTAGTAATCCCGGATATTTTCAGAAAGGACATAACTATTGTGCAGAACTCTTCTCCGCGGACACCAATCGATAGATTTTTCCATCGGGCTTCGTGCTTAGATACAGCTCACCATGTCGATCCATGCCAAATCGTTCATCTACTTTCGAAGCACCGGAGAGCTGAACAAGTGTCTTACGCTCACCATTGAAGTTCACCTGCCATTCCTTGATCGTTGCCTGGCTTCCCAATTTGATATCCTTCATCTCAACATAAAACAATCTTCCTTTTACGATGTCACCGAAGACGAACTTGCCTTGCAGCTCCGGAATATTCTTGCCCCAGTATTCAAATCCACCTGTAATGGCATTGCCCTCGTCGTGGTCGTATTCGGCAACGGGATAGGTCACGTTATATTGGGAGTCATCTGCTGGGAGCGGATAGATATTAAACATATTCTGGGACGGGTCAATTAAGAATGTCCCCTCACGGATGGGCCATCCGCAGTTTGCACCGGCCTTTACAAGATACAAAGCTTCGATATTGTGGTGACCTATATTTGATACGAACATATCACCTTTTCTGCTCCACGTTATACGATGCGGGTTCCTAAAGCCTCGCGCATATATTTCTTTGAGCACGTTGGGATTGTCGCTTTTGACCAGAGGGTTTCCAGCCGGTATGCCGTATTTTCCGTTTTTACTGTTTCGTCCTTTTGGATCGATGCGAAGAACGGTTCCCCATATTACTTCCGGACTGTTACAAAGGAATGGATAATGATGTTCAGCACTTCCCCCATCCCCCACACCTATATATAAGTGGCCATAATCTTCGTCGCCTGGCTTTGAAAGAGGATTAAAAATTATCTCTTGCACGCCATGGATTTGTGACTCCATGTTTACCCTGAACAATTCCCTTCCTTCACCTTTATAGGGAAACGCTTTCGGATCTTTTGTTTTCCATTCGGTTACAACCCATTGCAGCGTTACTTTTATCGAATCAGCGTATTCGAAATCGGCCTTTGCTGATGCCGGCGGTTCTGTGTGCGTAGTATAAAGCAGGCCATTCTTTTCGAATTCCGGATGGAAGGCGAAACTTCCGAAGCCTGTGGCAAGACCAGGTGTGTGAATGAACTTAGGCCGTAAGGCTGTCATATCAAGATACACTTCTGGCTGATT
>DASVBA010000279.1:0-7541 GCA_036376095.1 Chryseolinea sp. | reverse complement strand
ATGACAAGATCACAACGCATGATGGTACATTGATCGGTTTCCCGACCGTGACGGTGACGACGAACGTTGAATCTGTGACTGGAGCGATGTTCGCCGTGAACGCCTCTTCGTCAGCTCTTTCAGTTTTGGTAGAGCGGGGTGCCGGCCTCACAATAATGGCCACTGCAAAACCAATCGGAAGCAGTACGGCCCAAAGCCGCCAGATCATGTAATGATATTTCCGGAGTGGCTTAATCATTTGAGGATTCCCTGGACACTTTTAAATATCTATTAAGGAGTAATGGCCATAAGACAATGCAACCTGGAAGAATTATCAGCCGGAATGTCCATGGAGATGCGCCGGCGGATTCATCAACGCGGTGGATAAGGCGTGTAACAAAGACCACGGCGAACACCAGGCCTACTATTAGGTAAGACACTACCAGGTAAAGGATGACCATGCTTGTTTTACGTAAACATAGAGCGCCAGATGGCGGACATTCGTCATGCAGGCGACGAATCAAATAAATTTAGGCCTTTCGCCGGCGATCGTCAATGCAGCGGTTAAAAGAACGCCTTTTTTTAGGTGATCCGGGCGTCAAAAGAACAGCATTACGCAAGATTTGGGAAGAATAGTTGTAAAAAGCCGAAACTCTAATTAACTTAACACCGTTAAGTAAAACTAGAAATCGAGAAAATGACCATAGCCAATAGAAAAGAGCGGCAAAAAGAGGAGTTGCGGGGTAAGATCCTGGAAGCTGCAAAAGCATTGTTTATTGAGCGCGGCTTTGAGGAAACCTCGATCCGGAATATTGCTGAAAAGATCGAGTATTCCCCGACGACCATCTACCTGTATTTTAAGGACAAGGATGATATATTTTATGCCCTCCACCAGGAAGGATTTGTCCTGTTGAACCAGTACCTGCGGGCGCTTCTGAATGTCACGGATCCATTTGAACGGCTTAAGGCGATATGCAAGGCATATATCGCTTTTGCCCTCGAAAACCGCGAATTTTATGATCTGATGTTCATAAGCCGGTCACCAATGAATGCGCTTACCAAGGATAAGGACGACGAAAAATGGGAGGAAGGGAATAAAGCCTTCGGCGCTCTCATCGGCACGGTCACCGAATGCATCCATCACGGTTATTTCGCCGGAATGGATCCTGAGGTTTTGTCCTTCACGTGCTGGTCGATGGTACACGGAATTTGTTCTCTAGAAATCCGTGGGCGTTGTACAGTGATCAGCGAGGCCAACCAGGAAAATCTCACGGGTAAAGCAGGTGCTGTTATTATTGAGATTTTGGAGCGCATGCATCGAAATTTGATAAAATAAAAATTTTTGCCATACGACTTAACAGTGTAAACTTTCTGTTCAATGAAAACTAAAACCCTCAAATCCCCTCTTGAAATGCTCATCATGATCATTCCGGTGGTCTGGATGTCATCGACGACGCTAAGCGCACAGACCGTGTTGGATGAATACATCCAGGAAGGACTTAAGAGTAATCTGGTACTGCAACAAAAGACTATTTCGTGGGAACAAGCTCAGCAATCCCTCCAGATTGCACGGAGTTATTTCCTTCCGTCAGTCAATCTGTTAACTGATTACACTTCTGGCGAAGGCGGACGAAGTATCTCTATGCCCATTGGCGACTTGCTCAATCCAGTGTACTCCTCTCTGAATCAGATCACACAGAGCGACAATTTTCAGCAAGTCGAAAATGTAAATCAGAATTTCTTTCCCAGGAATTTTTATGATGCGCGTGTACGTACATCTGTGCCGTTGATCAATACTGATCTCTACGTGAATCGCACCATCCAGGGCCAACAGGTGATGATGAAACAGTTTGACCTTGCCGCGTACAAAAGGCAGCTAGTATATGATATTAAGTCTGCCTACTTCATTTACCTGGGTGCAAGCGCTGCGGCAAAGATCTATGAAAGCGCTTTACAGTTGGTAACAAAAAACGTAGAAGTAAATGAATCGTTACTCCGAAATGGCAAGAGCCTGCCCGCAAACTACCTGCGCTCAAAGAGCGAACTGGAGCGGGTAAAGGCGGAGCTTAACAGCGCCCAGAACCGGGTCGCAAATGCGCGTAAGTATTTCAACTTTCTCCTTAACCGTGATCTCGATACAGCCATTGATACAACCTACGATGTATCAGCGGCTGAGCCAACCGATACAACCTTCCTGGATGTAGGCGGGCGTGAAGAATTACAAATGCTGAGGACGGCCAAAGAAATTAATGAATCCGCATTAAGACTAACCAAGCTGAGTCGACTGCCAAAGGTTAACGCGTTTTTCGATCTGGGATCGCAGGCGGCGAATTGGACGGTGAACGACAATTCAAGATACTACCTCGTCGGCGTGCAGCTATCCATGCCGTTGTTTCAGGGCTTCAGGACAAATCATACCATTCGACAAAACAGTCTCGAGATCCAAAAAACGCAACTAAGCCTCAACAACACCACACAGCAGCTTAACCTGGCCGCCATGGTTGCAAGAAATGACCTTCAGACGGCGACACAAAACTACCTTGCTTCACGGGAACAGCTTAAGTCGGCACAAAGCTATTTCAACCTTGTCGAGAAAGGATATCAACAGGGAGTCAACTCGTTGATAGAATTCCTTGACGGCCGTAACCAATTTACCTTATCGCAATTGCAGCAGAATGTGAGACTTTATGAAATGTTAATAGCATCGGCGAAGCTCGAACGTGAAACTGCCGCTTACACTTTTGACAATTAAACCTCTTGTAATATGAAAAACCTTAAGTTCAATTTGCCACTGTTAATGATTGCGATTACACCATTTGTACTCCAATCCTGTATTGACGGCAAAAGCGCTACTAATTCAATACCGAAAGCATCTGAACCGATTCCGGTGAAAGTTATCCAGCTGCAGAAAACGACCAGCAATAGTGTGATAACGGCCTCGGGCCAACTTACCGCAGAAGATGAAACCTTATTGGCATTCAAAACCGGCGGAGTGGTGAACAAAGTGTTTGTAAAAGAAGGAGACCAGGTTAGGACAGGTCAACTGCTGGCGAGCCTTGATCTCACCGAGATCAACTCGACGGTAGCACAGGCACAACACAACGTTGAGAAGGTGCAACGCGATTTTCAGCGCGTGAGTAACCTGTATAAGGATAGTGTTGCCACGCTCGAGCAGTTACAGAATGTTGAAACAGCATTATCCGTAGCGAAAGAACAACTGCAGGCCGCAACGTTCAACAAGAGTTTCTCTACTATTCACGCTCCTGCAAATGGATATGTGCTACGGAAGTTTGTGAACACAGGCCAGGTAGTGGGCGTGGGCGATCCGATCTTGTTGACTAACTCGGCATCACAGGGTGCATGGATCTTAAAGGTGGGCGTTAGTGACAAAGAGTGGTCTTCTGTGCGCATTGGTGATCGCGCTGCTGTCAAGTTAGACGCCTTCACAGACAAAACCTTTACGGCATCTGTTACACGGAAATCTGAAACGGCAGACCCTCAGACAGGCTCGTTTACCGTTGAGCTGCAGATAAAGAACGATGGCGCGAGACTGGCTACCGGCATGTTTGGTGCAGCTACCATTCAGTCCGCGGAAACACAGTCGTCGTGGAGCGTGCCCTACGATGCTGTACTTGATGCCAACGGTAATGACGGGTTCGTTTTTATAACGACAGACAATAAGACAGCGACAAAACAGCCGGTAAAGATCGAATCGTTTAACGGTACATCTATGCGAATCAGTAGCGGATTGGAAAATGCCGGGGCTTTGATTGTGTCCGGAAGCGCTTACCTCTCTGATAATTCACCCATCATCATTCAAAAATAAATTATATGAAGATCTCTGAATTTGCAGTGAAGAATTATCAGTTCACGCTGATCATGTTTCTCATGGCCGCAGCCGTCGGAATTACTACACTGCTCACGATGCCGCGCAGTGAAGACCCGGACATCGAGGCCCCTCAGTTCGCAATTGTTGTTGTATATCCTGGTACCAGTCCGACGGACATGGAAGAGCTGGTGGTAGATCCACTGGAAGAAAAAATAAATGGTCTTGAGGACATGAAACGTATCAAGACGAGCATTAGCGATGGCCTTGCGGTAATGCGGGTGGAATATAAATATGAAAGCAATCCCGATGACAAATACCAGGAATTGGTTCGTGAAGTAAATAGTCTTCGCCCTGAATTACCACGTGATATATTCAGCGTGGAAATTAATAAATTCCAGCCCTCGGATGTAAATGTTATTCAGGTGGCACTTATTTCCGAAAATGCCTCACGGCCGAAACTCAAGCAGTATGCCGAAGACCTGAAAGATGAGTTGGAGAAGATATCAAGTTTAAAGAATGTCGAAGTGCAGGGCCTTCCCGATCAGATCGTCAGGATTGAATTGCGGCTGGAGAAGATCGCGCAGATGCACATTCCACTCGATGCAATAATGGGAAGCCTGCAAAGCGAAATGGCTAACATACCCGGCGGAAGTATCGAAGCAGGATCGAAATCCTTCAGCGTGAAGACAAGTGGTAACTATACTTCGTTGGAAGAAATTCAAAACACCATCGTCTACACAGCCAACGGCAAGAACATCCTGTTGAAAGACGTTGCAGATTCATATATTACTTTCGACGAAACAAAACACATCACGCGACTGAATGGTCATCGCTGCGTCTTCGTCGTCGCTGCTCAAAAGCCAGGCTTGAACATCACAAACACGCAAAAACAATATAAGCCAGTACTGGACGCGTTTGCCAGGACGCTGCCCGCCAATATCGACCTGATCCATCATTTTGATCAGGCCGAAAACGTCAATGGCCGTCTGGCCGGCCTGGGTAAGGATTTTTTGATCGCCATCTTACTTGTGGCCATAACATTATTACCCCTTGGCCTCAGAGCTGCAGCTATTGTTATGATCTCCATACCCTTGTCCCTTGCGATAGGCCTGGTGCTCCTGAACCTGTTAGGGATAAGTCTTAATCAATTGAGTATTGTAGGCTTGGTTGTTGCCTTGGGTTTGCTCGTCGACGATAGCATCGTTGTTGTGGAGAACATTGAACGATGGATGCGCGAAGGACATTCAAGACTGGACGCCACAATTAAAGCAACCCGCCAGATCGGTCTGGCTGTTGTGGGGTGTACTGCAACGTTAATTATTGCATTCATGCCATTGGTATTCCTCCCCGAAGGAGCAGGTGATTTTATCCGGGGATTGCCGTTGGCGGTGATTATGTCAGTGCTTGCATCCATGGTAGTTTCGCTTACGGTCATACCATTCCTGTCAAGCCGCGTGTTAAAAGATAATGGTTCCGACCACGGAAATATTTTCATGCGTGCTTTACAAAAGCTGATACACGGAAGCTATTCGCGACTGCTGGACGTAGCCCTGAACGCTCCGAAAACCACGCTTGCCATCGCAGCCGTGATCTTTGTCGCATCACTTCAGCTTTTCGGTGTGATTGGATTTGGATTGTTTCCTGCATCCGAAAAACCTCAGTTCATAATTAACACTATCACTCCGTTGCAGACGAACCTTGAACGCACCGACTCTGTGGCAACCGTTGTCGATGCGGTGGTAAGCAAGATCCCTGAGGTGACATACTTTGCCACTAACGTGGGTAAAGGAAATCCAAGAGTGTATTACAATGTTATTCAGGAAAACGAGCGCACAGATTTCGCGCAGACATTTGTGCAGCTGCAAGAGCATACGTCTCCGGAAAGAAAATTGGAGATCATTAACGAGTTGCGCGACGCCTTTCAACACTACCCCGGTGCAAAGATCGAAGTAAAGAATTTTGAACAGGGACCGCCGGTAGTCGCACCGGTAGAGGTAAGGCTGTTCGGTGATAATCTTGACACGCTCCGTTCAATTGCAACGCAGGTGGAAAAATTACTGAAACAGACCGACGGAACTATTTATGTCAATAATCCGGTCGCTAACCTGAAGAGCGATATCCGAGTGGTCATCAACCAGGAGAAAGCCAGGATGACGGGAATAAATACCGTTGATATTGACCGCACCGTGCGACTTGCCGTGGCTGGACTTGATATGGGCAAGTTTTCCGATGCTGATGGCGAAGATTACAACATACATCTGACAACCCCGAAAAAAGAACGTGCTTCCCTTGAATCTCTTGACAATCTTTTTGTGAACAATCGTTATGGCGCTGCTATTCCGCTGGAACAAATCGCAGGTCTAAAACTCGAAACGTCACCATTGAGCATTGACCACTACAACAAGAACAGGATGGTGTCGGTATCGGCATTTGTTCAAAAGGGATTTTTGAATGATAAAGTCATTAGCGATGTGATTACTAAAATGAATAGCACAAAACTGCCGCAGGGATATAGTTATATGATGGGAGGGGACGTGGAGGCAAGCAATGAATCGTTCGGAGGACTGGGTACTATAATAATTGTAACGGTTTTCCTTTTTATCGCAGTGTTGATCCTTATGTTCAAGACTTTCAAGAGTATGTTGATTGTACTGAGCGTGATTCCACTTGGGATAGTAGGAGCGGTACTCGGACTGCTTTTCACCGGTAACCCGCTTTCGTTTGTTGCAATTATAGGATTGATTGCATTAGCGGGAGTTGAAGTAAAGAATTCAATATTACTGGTGGACTTTACCAATCAGTTGAGGCAACAGGGCAAATCCGTGGATGAAGCGATCCGTGAAGCAGGAGAGGTACGATTCTTACCGATCGTGCTGACGTCACTAACTGCAATAGGAGGCTTGATGCCAATAGCCCTTTCGGTGAACCCGTTGATATCACCGTTGGCGGTGGTGTTGATCGGAGGATTGATCAGTTCGACTATCCTCTCCAGAATCGTTACGCCGGTAGTTTACAAGCTGATTCCGCCAAAGATTCAAGTCGCGACGACGTAAAGCAAAAGGCCGGCAGAGAAGCCGGCCTTTATTTTTAACCATTAAACCTATTAACACGATGAGAGCTTTACTTTTTGCTGGCAGTACATTCTCCGGTATAGTCGAGGTACCCTTCGGTGGTGTAGGTAAAAGTTAATACACCGCCCTGAATTGAGCCTGAACCTGACACTTTAATTGTTTTGCCACTTGGATTTGTGAAAGACTGCATCGGAACTGTAAAAGTATTGCCGCTTACAGTCGCCTTAATAGGGACGTTGAACAAATCCGCAAAATTTGAAAACTTGATTTCATTGCCGGAGCCTTCCGTTACGGTCACATCATACGTATAGACATAACCACTTGACTGACTTATGTCTTCAACGCTGTATGTTCCTACAAACTGAGCGCGGGTGTCGGGACCTTTTATCTCGTCATCGTCGCTGCAGCTTGCCATAACTATTGTGAGGAGAGTTAGGATGATAAAACCGATTAAGAAACCGGCTTCGGCGTGCTGAGGGATTTTTGCGTCTTCTGTTTGTGAGTTGTCGGAGGGATTGCTTTTTTTAGTTTTCATAATAGTGAGATTTATTGTTGTTAAAATTTTAAAAGGGGTTTCGTTTATGTGTCATTAGTTCATACCATGTACTTCTGTGTACACCGGTTCTTTTTGAGTTATGGGTGCGGACTTTTTTGTCCGGTTT